>CAWZYW010000137.1:0-6734 GCA_963966255.1 uncultured Salinispira sp.
GCCGATTGGTGCGAAGCGGCCATATTCCCGCCACGCCGATCCCCCGGGCGGAGGATGTCGGGGCCACCGGCAATCCAGAGGCCGCCTACGATGTATACTCGGTGGTTGCCAGGGAGTTACTGGCCCTGGGGCTCAATATGAATTTCGCCCCGGTGGCCGATGTTCTCACCGATCCTGATAACCAGGTTATCATGACCAGGGCTTTTGCCGATGTGCCTGAAACCGCGGCAGCTTTCGTGGCGGAAGCAGTGCGGGGCCTTGAGGAGAATGGCGTGGTTTCGGTGGTCAAGCATTTTCCCGGCCACGGCGACAGCTCCGGGGACAGCCATTTCGAAGTCATCCGCCTGCCCCATGACCTGCAGCGCCTGCGGGATGTGGAGCTGCTGCCGTTCCGCTCCGCCGCCGAAGCAGGGGCCGGGGGCGTAATGACCGCCCACCTCTACTTCCCCGAGGTCGACGGCGGTGAACTGCCGGCCTCTCTCTCGCCATTTTTCCTGCAAGAACTGCTTCGCAGGGAGATGAATTATCAGGGTCTTATAATCACCGATGCACTGGAGATGAAGGGCCTGGCTGGCGTAGCGAGCCCCGAAGAGGCCGGTATACTTGCCATTCAAAACGGGGCTGACATGCTTCTGATCCCACCGGATCCCCGGGCTCAACGGGACGCACTTCTGATGGATGCGATATACGGCCGTATTTCCGCCGATCGCCTTGAAGAAGCCCTCATGAGAATAATTTCTGTCAAAATTACTCGGGGTATATGGTATAATCCGGAAATCCCTGATGCGGCTTCGGCATACAAAGTGCTCGGCAACGACGAGCACCGTGCGATGATTGCACGCGCCCTGGACTCCGGTCAGTGAAACGATAGCTTCAACGGCAGATAAGAGCGGGAGGCAGCATGGCCATCGACTGGAAGCAGCAGAAAGCCCTGGTAACCGGGGGCGCCGGCGGTATCGGCCGGGCAACGGTTAAACGCCTTTTGGCTCTGGGAGCGAAGGTCGCCGTCTGGGACTTCAATCAAGAGAGCCTGGACGAATTTGCCCGGGAATGTTCCGATGCGGGACATATAATCCATCCCGAAATATGCGATATCACCGACGCGGATGCGGTATCAAGCGCATTGCAAAGAAGTGTCGCCGCAATGGGGGGTCTCAGTATCCTCGTAAATAATGCCGGATACGTCGCCCCGGGGTATTTCGAAGATCGGGATTTTGAAGTCTGGTCCCGCACCATGGAGGTGAATGTCGAAGCCCTGATGCGTCTGAGCTATCTGGCCCTCCCGCATCTCAAGGCGGAGCATCGCAGTTCCATGATCAATATATCATCCGCCGCCGGAGTTCTCGGCACCGCCGGCCTGACTGCCTATAGCGCTGCCAAGTGGGCTGTCTGGGGTTTTTCAGAGTCCCTTCGACAGGAGATGCATGTGCTGGGGGTTAAGAACCTCCACATCGGCACTATCCATCCGGTTTACCTGAAAACCGGTATGTTCGAAGGTTCAAGGGTAAGCGGCCTTGGCGGGCTGATCGTTCCGGGAGTGAAATCCCATGATCACGTAGCCCGGGCCATCGTCCGATCCATCGCCACAAAGCGAAACAGGAGAATGCTGCCCAGGACCGTCGCTTTGGCCATCTTCTTCCGGGCGATACTGCCGGACCGTTGGTTCCAGTCCTTCCTTCGAATTCTAAACATTCATCACAGCATGGACGGATTCCAGGGAAAAGGCCAATCAGTTGGATAGACGATAAATTCGTTGGTATATGAGCAATGCGCCCCGTATGTCTTTCGGCGGCGCTATTGCTGTCAAAATATTTAGTTAAAGGGGAGTGTATGGTTTTAGCTGTTCCAAAGGAGAGCTTTCCCGGTGAAACCCGGGTGGCGCTGGTGCCTGCCCAGGTTCAGAAGCTTGTGAAAGCCGGGCATGAGATCCTTATCGAGAAGGAGGCCGGGTACCTGTCCGGCTATACCGACGATTCCTATGTCGAGAAAGGCGCGAAAATTGTCTCTCGGTCCGACGTATTTTCCAAAGGCGAAATACTGCTTACGGTGCGTTCCGGCGCAGCGGCCGGAGCACAGGGGGCCAAAGACGCGGGCCTTATGAAAGAGGGCCAGATTGTTATCGGTATGATGGATCCCTGGCAGAGCGACGAAGCATTCAAGGCCTATGCCGATAAAAAAGTCACCAGTTTCGCCCTGGAGCTTATCCCCCGTATTACCCGGGCCCAGAGCATGGATGTACTGTCCTCGATGGCGAATCTGGCGGGATACAAGTCGGTGCTCATCGGGGCAAACCATCTTCCCAAGATGTTCCCCATGATGATGACCGCCGCGGGTACCATCGTTCCGGCGAAAGTCTTTATTGTCGGGGTTGGCGTAGCCGGCCTCCAGGCCATCGCCACCGCCAAACGCCTCGGCGCGGTGGTCAGCGCATATGACGTCCGTCCCGCGGTGAAAGAACAGGTGGAGAGCCTGGGCGCGAGATTCGTCGATATGGATCTGGAAACCGATAACGCAGAGGGTTCCGGCGGATACGCCCGGGAAATGAACGATGAATTTTATCGGAAACAGCGTGAGTTCATGACCGGGGTATGCTCCGAAAGCGATGTGGTTATCACCACCGCCGCCATTCCCGGGAAGAAAAGTCCGGTACTGGTCACCGAGGACATGGTGAAGGCCATGAAACCCGGTTCGGTTATCGTCGACCTGGCGGTTGAACGGGGCGGGAACTGCGAATTATCCGAAGCCGGCAAATCCGTCACCAAGTACGGCGTTCACATCGTCGGTCCCGAAAACATACCGGCGGGTCTGGCCTTCCACGCCAGCCAGCTTTACGGGAAAAATATCGAGACTTTCCTGCTGAACTTCTTCGACAAGGAAGGTAATTTCACCATCGACACCGAGGATGAAATCGTAGCGGCAACCCTGCTCACCAGGGACGGCCAGGTTCCCAACGAGGATCGCCGGGCGGCCCTGGGCTTGTAATTATTCAACGGAGGAATTGATATGGAATTATTAAATCTGCTGACGGTATTTATCCTGGCGGTGTTCCTGGGATTCGAACTGATCACCAAGGTGCCGCCGATTCTTCACACCCCGCTGATGTCCGGTTCGAACGCGATTTCCGGAATCACCATTATCGGCGCCCTCATAGCCACCGGGGCTGAGAAATCCCAGCTGGGCATGATTCTCGGAATGGTGGCTCTGGTATTCGCCACCATCAACGTAGTCGGCGGCTATCTGGTTACCCACCGGATGCTCGGCAAATTCAAGAAAAACTAGGCGGTGCGCGAATGAATATTGATATGAATATCCTGATCAGCGGCCTGTATATTATCGCCGCGGTGTTTTTCACCCTGGGCCTGAAAGGCCTGGGTCATCCCCGCAGCGCGGTGGGCGGCAATCTGTTGTCCGCCGTGGGGATGCTGATCGCGATTGTGGCGACCCTGCTCAACAGCCAGATCCTCAGCTTCACCTGGATTCTGGTGGGTATCGCCGCGGGTTCTTTGATCGGTACGGTAATCGCCCTTACCATCAAGATGACTGACATGCCGCAGATGGTAGGTCTGTTCAACGGCTTCGGCGGCGGTGCATCGGTGCTGGTGGCAACGGCCGCGCTGTTTGAAGCGGTTGGAGTCAGCGCGGTGGCTGCGGCGACCTTGAGCCTGCAGTTCAGCATCGCCACGGTACTCTCGGCGCTCATCGGTGCGGTCACCTTCTGGGGATCGCTGGTGGCGTTCGGCAAGCTGGCGGGGATCGTCACCGAAAAGGCGGTCCGATACCCCGGGGACCAGGTCATGAAAGCCCTGGTGGGTCTGGCCATCGTTACTTTTGCGGTTCTGCTGGTTCTCAATCCTTCCAACCTGCTGTACCTGTGGATCCTCATCGGGCTTTCCAGCATTCTGGGCCTGCTTCTCACCATCCCCATCGGCGGAGCGGACATGCCCATCGTTATCGCACTTTTGAACTCCTATTCGGGACTGGCTGCAGCGGCCACCGGCTTCGTCATTAACAACGCCATCCTGATCATCGCGGGTTCGCTGGTCGGAGCTTCGGGAATCATCCTGACACAGATCATGTGCAGGGCCATGAACCGGAGCCTGCTGAACGTGCTCTTCGGGGGGCTCGGAGCGGCGGACGATGACTCCGGTGCCAGCGCAGACGACATATACGCCGGCAAGGTGAAATCCACCTCTCCCGACGAAGTGGCCATGATCCTTAAGATGGCTCAGAAAGTCGTATTCGTACCCGGATACGGCATGGCGGTAGCCCGGGCCCAGACCGCGGTTCGCCAGCTCACCGAGATGATGGAAGCCGAGGGTATCGAAGTCGAATTCGGAATTCATCCTGTGGCAGGCCGCATGCCGGGACACATGAACGTCCTCCTTGCCGAGGAGAACATCAGCTACGACAAGCTCAAAGAAATGGACATCATCAACCCGAGTTTCGGCAACACCGACGTGGTCATCGTCCTCGGGGCCAATGACGTGGTGAACCCCCTGGCCCGGGAGGCCAGCGGCAGCCCCATCTCCGGCATGCCCATCCTGGACGTGGACAAGGCCCGGACGGTGGTCGTTATAAAAAGGAGTCTCAGCCCCGGCTTCGCCGGCATCCCCAATCCCCTGTTCGCCGCGGACAACAGCCTGATGCTGTTTGGCGACGCAAAGAAGATGGTTGAGGAACTGGTGACGGCGTTCAAGGAAGCCTGATTCACGGAGACGGCGCATTCGCTTCCGTCATATTGCGCCGATTCATGGGCCCGCGGATTACCGCGGGCCTTTTCTTTATTCAAGTGGGAACGGGTCATGAATACATTCTTTTCTCTGTAGTACGGTATATGTAGACTAATAGGACGCGGTACATAAACGATCTAACGTGAGGAGATGGCGATGGCGATAGATACTCTCAATAAGGATGCCGATGGATACTCCGATAAAAGGATGCAAAACGAAATACAGCGCATTGAAGCGCTGTTGGCCGATTTTAAAAAACGGACCATCAGTAATGAGGCTGAAGCCTTGATAAACGCGGAAATTGCCGACATCAATTCGATTGCGGAGGACGACAAACGCAGCGTCCGGAAGCTCGCAGGCATGTATCAGAATATTCTCGCACTCCTCGAAAAACATATGAATCTCGTGCCGCCAAACTGGTATCAATCGCGATGGATGGCCATCGGAATGGCCGCGTTCGGGCTCCCGATCGGCGTAGCCTTCGGGGCCGCTTTGGGAAGCATGGCTTTTATCAGTTTAGGTCTGCCCATAGGGCTGTCTATCGGAATCGGCATTGGTTCGGGAATGGATAAAAAAGCCAAAGAGGAGGGGCGGCAGTTGGAGCTCTGAGAAGGCGTACCCTTCTGCTATCTCCTGTATATCCTCAATAATATCCGGTACAAGGGAATCTGCTTCTGGGAAATTGCATTATCGCAGGGCTTTTTTTCTTGACGATTCGATTATCATGGGCTATAATTTAACTAAATGGTTAGTGAAGTGGATGATAAGGAAAGCGCAAAAAGTAAAATACTCGATACCGCCAAGGAACTGTTCGCCGAAAAGGGCTTTGACGGAGCTCGGGTTGACGAAATTGCCAGAAGGGCCGGAGTCAACAAGGCGCTGATTTACTACTACTATAAAAACAAGCAAGCGCTGCTCGATGCTCTCATTGAACAGGTAAAAACGGGGTTTTCCAGACAGCGCACAATTGTGGTTGAAGACACGGGATACGATTCCCCCGAATTCGTCGATCGACTCATCGATATCAATCTCGAGTATCTGCTCGCCAATCGCGATTTATTATCCATCGTATTTATGGAAGACATAAAAAACGGAAAAGAAAACGTCCTGATGAGGATCTGGGAAGAAATTTACCGAAGAGAAAAGCAAGAGCTTTCCAGGGAAAGAGGGGAGGGAGATTCCGGGACCAGCATGCATGAAATGGTCACCTTGTATTTCTATAATTTCATGCCGCTTATTTCATTTCTTGTTTTTGGGGATAGCTTCTCTGCGACCTTCGGCATTTCAAAGGAAGGCCTGGATACCAGGTATCGGGGTATTGCCAAGCGCCTTATGGATGATGTCTTGAAGGTCGCACAGGAGGAGACAGATGAGTAATCAAATTTTTTTCGGCCTGGATTAACTAAACATTTAGTTATCAAAGAAGGAGCATGCCATGAATGAATTAAAGGAAATGGAGTACGGTAAAATCACATCTCAGCTCTTCAAGTTTTCATTGCCGGCAATCGGAATTATGGTGATAAATGCCTTGTATAACACGGTAGATAAGGTGTTTATCGGGCACGCGGAGGGTGATGCCGGGATCGCCGCGGTGACCGCCGCCTTTCCCGCTACGATGGTTGCCATGTCGATCGGAATCTTGATCAGCGTCGGCGCAGCCACCCTCCTCAATCTCGCAATGGGAAGGAAGGAAACCGACAGGGCGGAAAGCATACTCACTCATTCGTTTGCCGCCGCGGCGCTCTTTTCTCTTGTCATGACGGCTATCGGCCTCTGGACTACGGAGGGTCTTCTCCTGCTGTTCGGGGCCAGTGCCGACGTGCTGAAGATGGGCATCCCATACCTGCGGATAATCCTCGCGGGAATGCCTTTCCAGATCATTGCTATGTCTGTCGGTATTAGTCTCAGGGCACAGGGAAAACCGGCCCAGGACTTGCTGCTGATCTTCACCGCCTCGATTGTAGCTTCGCACATTAAATTAGCCTAACCCTCGCACGTACAGAC
>CAWZYW010000138.1:0-6715 GCA_963966255.1 uncultured Salinispira sp.
GTATCTGGATGATCAGCTGTATCTCTCGCCGACGTTCATCGAATACTGGAGATAGTATGGCCACCAAAAGCATACGGGAGCTAGCCCACGCCCTGCCCGAAGGAGAACGGCGCGCGCTGCTCGCGAAAATTCAGAAAAGCCTCCAGATAAACGATGACGATCAGATCAGCATCTATCACTCACGGGGCGATTCGGAAGTCCGAAAAGCCGCGATCCGCAATGAATGGCAGAAGATGAGCATCTGGTCTCGTATCGTGCTCTTTTTCCGCAAACTTTTCTCCACCAAGACCGAGGATGAACTGATTCAGGTGATGAGCCTCGAGCGCATTCAACGCAAGCTTCACAGCCGGGATGAGGAACTGGTCCGTTTCGAGGGCCGGTATCTCCAGCCGGGCTTTGCCGAACTGGTATACCAACTCTATTTAAGCCTTCTCCCCCTTATCAACATCTTCCGCAAATTCTGGAAAAATCCGGAGCTCCTTCAGGGCCTGGTTGAGTTCGTCCTCGACCGCAAAATTCCCAACGCCAAGTCAAGTATTTTCCGTTTCATCACCTTCGATGAGCTGCAGGCCCTGTTCGAAAAATTCGAGAACAAGGACGCGATAAAGCGGGAACTGGTGCGGACCATCGACGTGTATCTGGAAAATATCCCCCCCGAAGTATTTCGGGAGATAGAGGAGGGGATATTCCCGCTGTATTACTATAAAGAGCTGGTGTTGTTCACCTTCGAGGATTTTTTCCAGCGCTTTTCCGTCGATGTTCTTCAGGTCTCCCAGGGCGGGGATGTGAACTTCAAACCCGCCAAAGCCGATCCGCTGATGCCGATGCTCGAGCATCTGTACTACGCCAGTTACGCCGCACGCCGCGCTCAAGCCATATCAACCCTCCATGAGGAAGTGTTTATCTATTTCTCATCGATGACCGACCGGCCCCGGCCCGATGCCACGATGCTGGGGAGCATTCACGATCCGTCCCTGGAACCTCCCCATGAGGATCTCGCCGAGGCAGATGAAGGCGATTTGGAGGAGCTGCCGGGCAAGTATCAGGAGCTCTCACTGCTGGGCACCGAGCAACGCAAGATTTTCAAGGAAATCTCCGATGCGGTGGAAACCTTCTGGCGGCATTCGAACCTGGGAAATATCATCCGATTTTTCCGCGGGGATCCCTTTTATCGCTTTATCGCCTATGCGCCGAGGCTCAACGTAAAAGAATTTTATCAATCCGCCCTGCAGCTGAAAGTACTGGAAGAACTCGATGAGCAGTACGCCAACGTGCGCAGGGAAGTTATCAACCATAAAAAAAACCAGATATTCCCGAGGAGTATGCAGGGATTCGAATTCTATAACCGCTCACTTCTCACTTCATCCAACGTCAAGCTTCCGGTGTTTCGATACGTGGACAGCCTTACCAGTCTTTATCAGTTTCTCATTTATCGATTTGAGCGGGACTTTCTGGAGACCTTCCGGGTGCTTGCCCGGATTCTCCCCGAGCGTTACCGGGATTACGGATCCCGGCTTATCCTGTCCATCGCAAATGTCGAGGAACTCCTGGACCATATACGGGCTTTCGACTACTCGTTTTCGCCGCTATCCGACGACGGGAAAAGTTTCTACCGGCTTCGATTCGCCGCGGAGAAGGACATCACCCAGCTCAAAGCCTATCGGGTCGTGGTGGCTCAGAAGGACAAATCCGTCAGGGATCTGCTCACCAGGGGCATCGAAGCGTTTAAGAATCTGGAGCGGATTCTCTCACCCTTGCTGGAAGCGCCTTTGGCCAATATCGATGATCGCTTCCAGAATTTGAGCACCACCGGCGTGGGAACCGTAACCCAGCGCCTGAAGCGGGCCAGCGACGATCTGGCGATTATTCAGAAAATCATGTTTTATGAGCAGCAGCTGGAGGAAGAAGCGATTATTTAGGAAATCAGATCCGCCATCGCGGCTTTGATTTTTTCGCAGCTGTCGAAGGGGGACTCGATCAGCACCCGTCGTCCGGCGATGAGGTCCGCAATGCCGACCTCGCGCTCGTAGCGCGGGATGATGTGAAGGTGGAGGTGATCTATGGATCCTCCGGCGGCGCCTCCCATGTTATAGCCGATATTGAATCCCGCGGGACGTTGTACGGCATCCAGGGCATCGAGGCAGAGCTTCTGCAGCTCGTGGAGCTCAGCTGCCTCTTCGGCCCGCAGTTCCCTCACGTCGGTCAGATGACGATGCGGATAGATCATCAGATGCCCTGGATTGTACGGGTATAGATTTACGCTCACGGTGAAGTGTTTTCCCTGATGGACGCTGAGGTCCACAAGCGCCTCATCCCCGTCCCGCAGACCGCACAATATGCAGCCCTCATAGCGGGGGCCGCGGACATAATTCAACTTGTCGAAATTGAGGAAATACGAACTCACGGTGTGCTTTCCTGAGCAGCCGGAATATTCAGGCCATCTAGGGTCAGGGCATTACCCAGCACGTCCGCGAAAAGCGGAGACAGGCCGATGGGATCCCGGCCGGTTTCGCTGATAATCCGGAGGTATTCAAGCAGACTGGGGTTCGATTCGAGAATGGAGCCCAGGACCTCAAGACTATCCTGCTGCGCCTGATTAATCAGGTCCAATCGTGCCAGTTCGCCTAATGCGGCCTGGCGGGCTGCAGCTTCGCTGTCAAGCAGCGACAGGTAGCGCTGACGGGCGGTGAGGTAGAGTTCGATATCCGGGAGGCGGGCTTCGGTGACCACGAGGACGTCAAATTCCAGTTCGGAAAACCTTCCGGTAAGAATATCATCAAGCCGGCGCCTGAGTTCCGGTAAATTCATGATCGCGGGCGATGCCCGTTCAGGCACCGAGAGATCGCTGATAAGGGAGGGCAGGGCTGAGCTGATTTGAGAACGGATCTGCATTTCCCGCCCGTCGAGAAAGTCTTCGATGTCGGCAGGGCGAAGGCCCTGATCCGATGCGAGGGCCGGCAGGGCATCGGGCAGTATGGCAAACCTGCCGTAAACCCGGACATTCCAGGAAAAATCCGGGTCATCGGCTACGTAATCGGCGTAGAGATCCGAACCGGGCAAACTGTCTTCTATCCTGATGTCGAAGTCCCGGACGGTTCGGGAAAAATCATATCGACGGAGCATGGTGGGGAACATGCCCTGCCAGCGCCAGACGAAGGTTCCGGGATAGATAACCTCGGGCTCCCAGCCGGCAGTCTTCGTAAAAAGGACCGCGTATTCTCCATCGTCCACCTGGAACTGAACCCAGCCGAGGAAAAAACCGACCGCAGCCAGAATTATCAGAATCACCAGTGTAATCGCAAAGCCCTTCATATCCGTCCTCTTGGGGTAGCTTGCCCTTACTGATTATTAAAGCATATATTTGCAACAGTAAGCAATGAAATCCATCAGTGAATACCGCCGCCTGAGAAAAAGTATAACGCATCATTTCCTCTTGAGGTCCCTGCATTTGCTCGAAGCGGCGAGTGTTTTTTTTCTGAGCTCCAGCTTGATGGGTTTCTCAGTCTATATCCTGGGAAATTTTCAATCGTTTCTGGAGAGTACCCAGTTGCGCATATTATCCCTTGTTCAGATCACCGGCATCATCGGTCTGGTGGTGTCCCTCTATTATCTGGTCTTTCTCATTTCCTGGATTATCCGGCGGCGCCGGATTCCGGTTGCGCGGCTGATATATGCGCTGTTCGCCTTGACCCTTCATCTCGCCCTGGCAATCGGATCGCTGTTGATTCAGGATCTAAGCCGGGGAATTGGATAAGAATCATTGCCCGCAGCTGTGAATTTACCCTAAACTGAAAGAAGGTTTGCCGATGAAGACGAATATGAGATTATGGAGCGTTCGGGGAGCCGTCAGCCTGGAAGATCAAGGCGGCGGAACCACCGGACTCCAGAACCAGTTAATTGTGCGGGTTGACGAGTTGCTCAGCAATATGTTTCTCAAGAATGAAATCGATACCGAAAACTGTGTCCATATCATGTTCACCCAGACGCCGGACATCGATTTCATTAATGCCGCCAGCGCCGCCCGCTCTGGAAAACATGCCGACTCGATATCGAAAATTCCCCTCTTTTGCGCACAGGAACCTGAATATCCCGAGTCCCTTCCGCTCACGCTTCGAGTAATGGTGAGCTACTATCGGGAAATCAATCATCAGCCTCAGCCGGTGTATCTTTACGGCGCCCGGGAGCTTCGAAAGGATCTGTTCGGTGGCTAAGGAAGGCGTAGTTAAAGCTGAATTCCAGGTAAGACATCTGGCCCGCACCGCCGAGATTTTGTATCAGGTCTTCTATAAGCTCAAAGATTTTATCAGCGCGGGAAAGACCGGTCTCCAGATCCAGTCCTTCATCCTCAACGAACTCGCCCAGACCGGCGCCACCGCAGCGTTGCGGGGATACCGCGGATTCCGTGCCGATGTGTCGATCTCGGTCAACGAGGTGGCGGCCCACGGCATTCCCGATGAGCGTCGATTCAAACCCGGTGATCTGGTCACCGTCGACGTGGCGATACTCAACGACGGCTGGTATGGCGACATGGCCTGGACCTTCGGCATCCCTCCGCTGAATGTAAACGAACGGCGTCTGATCAGGGCAGCCTGGCAGGCCTGCATTACCGGATGCCTGGCATTAAAGCCCGGTACTCCGATGGGAACCCTGGGCACCCGGGTGATTGATGCCGCCGCCCGCCTGGGCGGACAGGTGGTGAACCAGTTCTGCGGACACAGCATCGGACAAGAACTTCACGAGAGTCCGCTCATACCCTATACCCACAGGCCGGGATTCGGCTGGACAGTGAAAAGCGGCATGGTCCTTAATATCGAACCGGTGGTCACCTTGGGAGCGCCCGATGTCACCCAGAATTACGACGGCATCAGCTACTCGACGGTGGACCGCAAGGCCACCGCACAGTTCGAGTTGACCTGCGCCGTCGGGGATAACGGAATCCGCATTCTGAGTCTTCCGGGGCTGCCAGTTAAAAATATGCTGGAATATCCGCCCTTTTAGTTGACAATCACTGGATGGTCCGGTAATTTCTGACCCCATAGCATAATATCGATCGATGGCTCTTCTGAATTCGGGCGAATTATGCATACCATGCCGACATAGCTCAGCTGGCCAGAGCACGTGACTTGTAATCTCGGGGTCTTCGGTTCGAATCCGAATGTCGGCTTGCTTTTTAACAGAATGCTCTTGATCAACGTTTTATCATGTGATACAAAAGCAACCTGTCAACGGGGAGTTTCCCGAGCGGTCAAAGGGGGCAGACTGTAAATCTGTTGGCTAAGCCTTCGCAAGTTCGAATCTTGCACTCCCCAAAGCTATCTGAGCCTTGCTCAGGTAGCTTTTTTTTTGACCCTGCAGCAATCCGACCGATTATAGTATGATGGGATGCAGGAGGAAGTGATGGGAGACCGGTGGTATCAAAGGGGGCTGAATTTCACCTGTACGCGGTGTTCCCGTTGCTGCCGCCACGAATCCGGCTATGTATTCCTCTCTGAGACGGATATTTCAGCCCTGGCTTCTCATTTTTCCCTGGACCGTCAGGCTTTTATCAAACGGTATTGCACCAGCGTCGATCTGGGACTGGCGAAACGCATAAGTCTGATCGAACAGGAGAATTTCGACTGCGTGTTCTGGAAGGACGGGGGATGCAGCGTCTATGATGCCAGGCCTCTTCAGTGCCGGGCCTATCCTTTCTGGCCGCAGATCCTCGATTCACCGGCCAGCTGGCAGGACGTACGTCATGAATGCCCGGGAATCGATGTGGGAACCTGGCACTCTCCTGAAACAATCGAATCGTGGCTGATCGCCCGCCGGCGGGAACCATTCTCCGAAAAGGGATAATTCACGTGCATCAGAACAAGGGGATAACAATATGACCGTTACCATTTGGGGAGCCAGGGGCTCACATCCGCATCCCATGACTCCGGCCCGATTCCGCCATCGTGTGAAGAGCATCGTGCAACGGATTCGACCCGGGGACATCAGCAGCAATGAAAACCGGGAGCGCTTTCTGGCTGCGCTGCCCGATTGGCTCTGGGGCATGCCCGGGGGAAATACCCCATGCATCGAAATCAGGCTCAAAGACAATACCTGCCTGATCTTCGACGCCGGCACCGGCATTATTCCGCTCTCGAGGAAGCTTTTCACCGAGGAAGCCATGCCTTCCAGCTACCATGTGTTTTTCTCCCATTTTCATTACGATCATATTCAGGGCCTTCCGTTTTTTTCGCAGGCGTATATTCCTTCGACCCACATGCACTTCTACAGTCCCGAGCGCGACGTGGAATACACCCTGAAGGAACATATGCGGCATCCATTTTTCCCGGTAACCATGGAAGAAAAAATGACGCCGAATCAGTTTTTCCATCATCTTATGCCCGACGGCGACGGAAAACTGGAGATCCGAATCGGAGGAGCCAGCATCAAATGGCTTCCGGTGAATCATCCGGGCAATGCCTATGCATTTCGCATCACCGAAGACGGAAAAAGCTTTATTTACGCCACTGACTATGAGATCGGTCAGTCGGATTTCGAAAAAACCGAAGAAAACCGAAACTTTTTCACCGATTCGGATGTTCTGTTACTCGATACCATGTATACCCTCGGCGAGGCCATTGAGAAATTCAACTGGGGCCATTCGAGTTTCAGCATGGGAGTTGATTTCGCCCATGCCTGGAACACCGGGCGCCTGTTGCTGTTTCATCATGAACCGCAGTAC
>CAWZYW010000139.1:0-6663 GCA_963966255.1 uncultured Salinispira sp.
GGCCGGGAGCTGCCGGTACACGGAGAGCCAGGCTCAGGGGAATACCTTGCGCCGTCGCTTTTCCCGGTGATTTACGATGAAAACATGCGTCTTCTGGTGGATCGCAACCGGATGGACCCCGATTTCGCAGCCCGCTGGGGTGCCGCCCTGTTCAGCCGCAGCTTCGACGAAGCTCCCCATCGGGATCGGATCGGCGAGAATCCTTTCAGGATCATCGCCACAGGCCTGTTCGGCGTCGTACCGTCGGATCCAAAAATTCCCTCCAGCGATGCCGATGTGCTGCTGCATAGCGAATCCGGACGCCGGCTGTTGAGGGAAGGTCGAATACTGATTATTTACCGCGATCCACCGCCTGAGGAAGATTAGGCCTAAGCCAGCGCCCCCTTCCCCTGCACCGCCCTTGATTAACGATTCAGAACATGATATTTCCTCATAACGCCGAACATCGTTTTTGCCGGCCATGCCGGCCCAGGAGTCCTTCATGAAAAACACCCTGCTCGTCCTGTTTATCATCCTGGCGGGAAGCGCCGCGCTGCTCTCCTGCGGACCCCGGGTTATCGCAGAGGGCGTACTTATCTGGTCCCCCGATGAGGAAGTTATCGCTTCCGGCAGTTCCGTAGAAATTCTGACCGAGTCGGACCTGAGAGACAGTTACAACATCAGATACTACGACGGCGAAGGGCGGGACCAATATATCGAGCTTGATCGCTGGCGCGTCGCCCGGGCAGAGAACCGAAACGAAATGCCTGATTTGAGCGATGTATATGGTGAATGGGCGCCGTATTTCGGTGTTGCGGAAATCCAGGCCCTTCCGGTCCGGGAATTTATGGCCACCGATCCCAGTTCGTCCATCGTGTATCGCCTGAGGGAAGGCGAACGGGTGAAAATCATCGGGCGGACCCCAGAAACCGTCGAGGTCGGCGGCCTGAATGACTACTGGTTTGAAATACTCACCGAAAACGGAACCCGGGGTTATGTGTTCGGGTATCGCCTTGATGTAATCGATGCCCAGGGGATATCCACTGAAAAGGAAGAAGTTGCCGATGACGAATTCCTTGCGGCGATCCTGAACTACACCTGGCGGCCCGACTACTTTTCCTGGATGATCAGCGACGGCGCCTATGACTTGAGCCGATTCCGGGATGAATACCGCTTCGTTCACGATGAGGCGTCGAAGACCTTCGAACTGGTTACCGAAGAATTTTCCCGGGTATTCGCCTATGAGGAGCTCTTCCAGGCTCGCTTCAAGGAATACGTGGCATCCGGTTCAAGCCTTCAAATTACCGCTTACAATGAGCGCAACATCTCGATTCAGTTCAACATTGACGGCGAGACCTACCAGGAAAGCCTGGTACGGATCGATGCTGATGTGAGCGAAATCATCAGTAATGAAATCGCCAGGCGCCAGCAGCTTCTGGAGGATTTCGTCGGAGGCGGTCGTACTCTGAGCTCCAGCAGCTACGGCACCATCGTTCTTGCGGAGGATGGATCGCTCAACTGGGAACGCTACGGCGGGCTGGACAATACCATGATTCCGCCCTGGTTCACCGGTTCGGCGCGACTCTCATTCTCATTATACATCGATAATGAGCTGTCCCTGGATTACGAAGGAGTGCTGAGCATTACGCAGGCCGGCAGGGGTATTTCCAACAGCATGAATTTCTTTTACCGCTTCGCCAACGGCGGTCTGCAGATGGAGTATATTCCGCCTCAGAACATCAGCCGTAACGTGGTTATCCGGCAGGCGCTGAGCCCCTTTATCATATTTTTCAATGTAACCGGCTGAGGCCACTGTGATTCTGCTTCAAGCCGATGACATCTCCCTCTCTTTCGGGGATCGGCGCATCCTCGATTCGGTCAGTCTCCGCATCCCCGAAGGCGGCCGCATCGCCCTGAGCGGAGCTAACGGAAGCGGCAAATCCACATTACTGAAAATTCTCGCCGGGCAGCAGGAATCCGAGGGCGGCGGTGTTTCCCTCCACAAAGCCGTTCGGGTCTCCTACCTGCCCCAATCGGGCATCGAGCATAGAAGCCGTACTCTTCGCGATGAAATGGAAACCGCGTTCGACCACTTCCGGGAAGATGAAGCGCGCCTGGAGGAACTCGGCCGGGAACTGGAAAACCGCAGCTCCGACGATCGGAGGACCAGGGCCCTGCTGGAGGAACATCATCTGATCAGCGAGCGCATCATCGGCAGCCATTACTACCAGCGGGATCAGTATATCTCGGAAGTGATGGCGGGTCTCGGCTTCGCCCCGGAAGACGAAAATCGTTTCTGTGCGGAATTTTCCGGCGGCTGGCAGATGCGAATCGCCCTGGCCAAGCTCCTGCTCGAGCGACCGGACGTCATGCTCCTGGACGAGCCTACCAACTATCTGGATCTGGATGCCCGGACCTGGTTGGCAGGCCAGCTGCAGCGATTTCCCGGCGGGGTCCTGATGGTCAGTCATGACAGGGGTTTCACCGACCAGATAGTAAACGAAGTGGCCGAACTCTTTCTGGGGAAAATGAAAATCTGGAAGGGGAATTACAGCCGCTATGAAAAGCTGAGGGCCCAGGAAATGGATTTGCTGCTGAAACAGTGGGAACAGCAACAGCAGGAAATACGCCAGCTTGAAGATTTCATTTCCCGGTTCCGAGCCAACGCCAGCAAGGCGAGCCAGGTCCAAAGCCGGGTCAAGCAGCTGGAAAAGATCATCCCCATCGAGATCCCCGAAGGGCTCAAGCGCATGAAAATCCGTTTCCCCGAGGCTCCCCGGTCGGGGGATATGGTTTTGAGCGCAGGCGGGCTGGAAAAATCCTACGGAGAACTTCATATATTCCGCGATCTAGATCTGGAAATGGCCAGGGGTGAACGAACCGTCGTGCTGGGACCCAACGGCGCTGGGAAATCCACCCTTCTGAGGGTGTTGGCCGATCGTGACCGGGATTACCGCGGAGAGGTCCGGCTCGGATCCAAGGTCTCCCCGGCATACTTCGCGCAGGAATCCGAAGACGAACTCGACCTTTCCCATACGGTGCTTGAGGAAATCGAGGCTTCGGCTCCGACGGGCCTTATTCCAGAGCTGCGGAACATGCTCGGTGCTTTTCTGTTCAGGGGCGATGATATTCACAAACCGGTCTCGGTGCTCAGCGGCGGGGAAAAAAACCGGCTTGCGCTGGTGAAGATGCTCCTGAAACCCAGCAATCTTCTGATACTCGATGAACCCACCAACCATCTGGACCTGAGCAGCAAGGAAATATTGCTGGATGCCCTGAAACAATACGCCGGGACCATCATTTTCGTAAGCCATGACGAGTTTTTCATCCGTGAGCTGGCTACCCGGGTTATCGAACTTCAAATTCCCTCGGACCGGAGCGACTGGCGCCCGGTGATCAGCATCCCCGGTGATTATGATTACTTCCGGCGCTGGAAAGAGACCCGCTCCGCCGGGTCACCGGAATCAGTCTCATCCCCGTCCCCCGTCAAGGCGAAGGATTCGGCAGGTACTCGGGACCGGGAAGACGAAGGAGCGGCAGCCGAGCATCAGCGTATGAAGCAGCGCCGAAGCGAAATACAGAAACTGCGCAAGGAAGAACAGCAGCTCATGGACGAAATCGAAGCCCTGGAGGAAGAACTCGCTTCGATCCAGGCGGAGATGGCCAAACCCGAGGTGTACAGTGATGGTGCCGCCATCATCGATCTTCAGAAACGGCTGGAACAGAAGGAATCCAAACGGGACCAGCTCCAGGAGCGATGGGTGGAAGTTGATCTCATTCTGGGCGAACTTGAACCAGAGCGTTAAACATCGTATCCTTTCGAATCTATGAAACGAATCTATTCCTGGAACGTCAACGGTATCCGCGCGGCGGAGAAAAAGGGCTTTGTGGACTGGCTGCAGAACTGCGAAGGGGACATCGTCTGCCTCCAGGAGACCAAGGCCCATCCCGAGCAGCTCTCCCCTTCTCTTACGGAGGCTGACGGGTTTTTCACATACTGGGCCGCCGCCCAGAAAAAAGGTTACAGCGGCGTGGCCATTTTCTCACGGCAGGAACCCCTCTCGGTACGCAAGTTCGATATTGAGCGCTTCGATGCCGAAGGACGGGTCCTCATCGCCGAGTACCCTGAATTCGTCCTGATGACCGCATATTTTCCCAACAGCCAGGCCGAAGGCGCCCGGCTCGATTACAAGCTGGACTTCAATAATGCAGTTCTCGAGTGGGCCAACGATCAGGTCGCTGCCGGCAAGCAGGTACTGATCAACGGCGACTACAACGTGGCCCATAAACCCATCGATCTGGAAAACCCGAAGCAGAACGAAAAGAATCCCGGATACCTGCCGGAAGAACGGGAGTGGATGGACCGCTTTATCGACGCCGGATACGTGGACAGCTTCCGTATGTTTAATCAGGAAGCGAAGCAATACTCCTGGTGGAGTTACCGCATGAGCGCCAGGGACCGGAATATCGGCTGGCGCATCGACTATACCTGTGTGAATCAAGGTTTTGTCGACCGGGTCAGCTCGGCGGCTATCCATCAGGATGTGATGGGCTCGGACCACTGCCCGGTTTCCATCGACCTGGATATTTAAGGAAGGGGCCATGAAGGTGAAACTGCGCTACAACGCACCGGTGACGTTGAGCTTCTCGTTTATCTCACTGATAATTCTGATCGTTGATCTGATTATTCCATCAGAGCTCCAGCTCACGGCTTTTTCTGTCGGTCCGTCCATGAATGCCGGCAATCTTCTGGACTGGTTCAGACTCTTTTCCCACGTTCTGGGCCATGCCAGCATAGAACACCTCCTGGGTAATCTGGCGATTATTCTGCTCATCGGTCCCATTCTGGAAGAAAAGCACGGGTCGGGAAGCATGGTGCTGATGATCCTTGTCACCGCCCTGGTTACCGGGCTGGCGAACATTCTGCTGAGTAATGCCGTGCTCCTGGGCGCCAGCGGCGTGGTGTTTATGATGATCCTCCTTGCGAGTTTCACCAACGTGAAAAAAGGCGAGATCCCCCTTTCGTTCATCCTGGTGGTTCTGATCTATCTGCTCCGGGAGGTGATCGCCGCCCTGGAAGCCGATTCGATTTCCCAGCTCGCACATATCCTCGGCGGAGCGGTAGGATCAATCTTCGGATTTATCCACGCCGGCAGCGACGATTCTGAGGCGGAACCCGCCGGGGAGGGCGAAGGTGATTGATAAACTCGAGCAGGTCGTCGAGCGCTACGAAGAACTGCAGCAGATTATCCTCGACCCCAACCTGCACAAGAATCCCAAGGCTTATAAGGAAGCCATGCAGGAACACTCCCATCTGGGGGAAATCGTCGAAACCTACGGGCAGTACAAGGATGCCATGGGTTCTCTTGAGGAAGCCAGGGCGATGCTCCAGGATGATGATGCGGAAATGAAGGCCATGGCTCAGGAGGAAATCGCCGATCTGGAACCCCGCATCGCGGATCTGGAAAGCCGGCTGAAAATTCTCCTGGTCCCGCGGGACCCCCTGGACGGTAAAAACATCATCATGGAGATCCGTGCCGGCACCGGAGGCGACGAAGCGGCGCTGTTCGCCGCCGACCTGTACCGCATGTACAGCCGCTATGCTGAAAAAAACGGCTGGAAACACGAAATCATCACCATCAGCGAAACCGAGATCGGCGGCATCAAGGAAGTGATCTTCTCGGTTAACGGAAAGGACGCCTACGGCGCCCTGCGGTACGAATCCGGGGGACACCGTGTTCAGCGGGTGCCGAGTACCGAAAGCGGGGGCCGGATTCATACGTCGGCATGCACCGTGGCGGTGCTGCCCGAAGCGGAGGAAACCGATGTTCAGATCAATGACAACGATCTGCGGATCGACGTCTTCCGGTCATCCGGCCCCGGCGGCCAGAGCGTCAATACCACCGATTCGGCGGTACGCATAACCCACCTTCCCACGGGACTGGTGGTCAGCTGCCAGGATGAGAAATCACAGATAAAGAATCGCGCCAAAGCCATGCGGGTTCTCACCGCCCGGCTTTACGAACTGGAAGAATCCAAGCGACAGGCCGAAGAGGCTGCCGAACGTAAAAGCCAGATCGGCAGCGGCGACCGGTCCCAGCGAATCAGAACCTACAATTTTCCCCAAAGCCGGGTCACCGACCACCGCATCGGCCTGACCCTTCACAAGCTCGACCAGGTGCTCCAGGGAGAACTGGACGAGGTGATCGATGCCTTGAAACTCAGCGCCTCCCAGGACGCGCTTCAGGGCTGAGCGCCTGATCGGAGGGATAAGCTTGTCCCGGAATATTCGCGAACTGCTCGCCGAAGCCAGGAAGTTACTGCCTTCCGGGCCCTATGAAAATCCCGTTCTCGATTCACTGCTCCTGCTTGGCAACGTGATGGGTCTCAGCAAGGAGCAGCTGTATGCCCGCCTGCACGACGAAATCGATGATGTTTTAACCGCCGACTTCCTCGAACTGATCGACCGCCGCAGGGGCGGAGAAGCCACGGCGTATATCCTGGGCAAACGCGAGTTTTACGGATTGGAGTTCTCGGTCGATTCCCGGGTTCTTATTCCCCGGCCCGATACCGAGACCCTGGTGGAATGGGTTCTCGAGAGCCACGGCGCCTCCCGGCTGAATCTCCATGATTGCTGCAGCGGCAGCGGGGCGATCGCAATCGCGTGCGCCGACAGCCGTCCGG
>CAWZYW010000140.1:0-6587 GCA_963966255.1 uncultured Salinispira sp.
GGGATTGGGGTATAGTAAAATGGCAGCATAGGGTTTTTTCAGGAGGCCCTAATTGTAGTACAAATTTGACCGGTCATTTGCCTCCTGTTACAATGCATCATCCAGTTGAAACAGGAGACTCAATGAAACTCACCACCCGTTACGGGCACCACCCGGAAGATTTCAAGACCTATACCACCGAAAAAATCAGGGATGAATTTCTCATCCCGCAGGTTTTCGAAGCCGATGAGGTTTCCCTTACCTACAGTCATGTCGATCGGGTCATCGCCGGCGGCGCGTACCCGCGTTCGAAAGAATTGAAGCTCGAAGGCGGTAAGGCTTTCGGCAGCGATGTGTTCCTGGAACGCCGGGAGCTAGGGGTCATCTGCATCGAAGGCGCGGGTACCGTGATAACCGACGGAAAAGAATGGCGAATGGAAAAAGGCGAGGGAATGTACATCGGTATGGGAACCGAGGAAGTGCTCTTCCGCTCCGGAGGCGGAACCCATCCGAAATTCTATCTGATGAGCAGCCCGGCCCACCATGGATATCCCACGGTGAAGATAACCCGGGAAGACGCGAATCCCACCCGGCTCGGAGAAGCGGAGAATCTGAACGTCCGTACCATCTACAAATATATCCACCCTGCGGTTTGCCAGAGCTGTCAGCTTGCCATGGGGATGACCATCCTTGAACCCGGCAGCGTGTGGAACACCATGCCGGCTCATACTCATGAGCGGCGTATGGAAGTGTATTTCTACTTTGACATGAGTGCCGATACCGTTGTGTTCCACCTCCATGGCCAGGCTGATGAAACCCGTCATATCGTCATGCGCAATGAGCAGGCGGTTATTTCCCCTTCGTGGTCCCTTCACTCAGGGGTCGGCACCGGGGCATATACCTTTATCTGGGGCATGGCCGGGGGAAATCAGACCTTCACCGACATGGATCACATCCCCATGGATCAGCTTAAGTAGGAGCGCGCAATGGGCGGAATTCTCGATGCATTCAAGCTCGACGGTAAAGTCGCGGTGGTCACCGGTGCGAACCGGGGAATCGGCCGGGGCATCGCCCTGGGATTGGCACAGGCCGGGGCAGATATCCTGGGGGTGAGCCGGGATGATTCCGCCCCGGAAACCCGGCAGCTGGTGGAAGCCGCAGGCGGCAGATATGTTCACTGCGCGGCCGACCTCGGCGACATGGCTTCCCTCGCGCGGGTGGTGCCCGCCGCGAGGGAAGCCTACGGGCGTATCGACATCCTGGTGAATAATGCCGGCATCATACGCCGGAACGACAGCCTTGATTTCAGCGAACAAGACTGGGACCAGGTCATGGACGTGAATTTGAAAGCCACCTTCTTCCTCAGCCGGGACGTGGCCAGGTTTTTCGTAGAGCAGGGGAGCGGCGGCAAGATAATCAACATCGCATCGATGCTGAGCTTTCAGGGCGGCATCAGGGTACCCTCGTATACCGCCAGCAAGAGCGGCGTGAAGGGCCTGACCATGCTCCTGGCGAATGAGTGGGCGGCTAAGGACATCAACGTCAACGCCATCGCGCCGGGCTATATCGCCACCGACAATACCCAGGCCCTGCAGGACGATCAGGTACGCAGCGCCGAGATTCTCGGGAGGATCCCCGCCGGCCGCTGGGGAGACCCTGGGGACCTGGCCGGTGCGACGGTGTTCCTGGCTTCAGCTGCCTCGGATTATATGCAGGGCTTTACCATGGCGGTGGACGGAGGCTGGCTGGCCCGGTGAAAAACAGCCGGGAACGGAAAAGAGACCGCGCGGGATTCAGCCAAGATTAACGCTGAACCCGTCCTGATCCGTCTCCCGCAAGCAGACTCTCGACTTCTCCCCGGGTGATCAGCGCTACGTCACCGGGTATCGAATGTTTCAGGCATGAAGTCGCGACGGCGAAGCGCAGCGCCTCCCGGTCGTTTTCCAATTCTGAAAGCCCGAAGATCAGACCGGCGGCAAAGGAATCCCCGCCGCCCACCCGGTCGACGATATCCTTGATTTCGTATTTCTGGGAAATGATAAAATCTTCCCGGGTGTTCATAACCGCCGACCAGCTGTTGTAATCCGCCGAATGGCTTTCCCGCATGGTAATGGCAACCTTCCGGCACCCCGGGAATTTGTCCAGGACCCTGTCGCTGAGTTCCCGGTATCGTTCGGTTCCCAGGTCGGCCCGGCTTACATCTGCGCCGGACTCGATACCGAGGCTGAGTTGGATATCTTCCTCATTGGCGATGGCTACGTCGATGTACTCCATCATCTCGTGCATAATCTCCGTCGATGATTCACCGTAGTTCCAGAGCTTCTTCCGGAAGTTCAGATCGCAGGAAACACTGATTCCCCGTGCCCCGGCCTCCCTGAGGGCTCTTATGCTGAGATCAGCACCATGCCGGGAAATTGCCGGGGTAATTCCGGTAATATGAAACCAGCCCGCACCGGCGAACACCTGATCCCAGTCGAAGTCTTCGGGCCGGGCCTCGCTGATCGAAGAGTGCTCCCGGTCATAGACCACCTTGCTGGGTCGCTGGTTCGCCCCGGTTTCCAGGAAGTAGGTCCCCAGGCGTTTTCCCTGCCGGATGATCCGGGATGTGTCCACTCCCCGTCCACGGAGGGAATCCAGTGCCGCCTGACCCAGCGGATTGTCCGGCAGGGCACTGACGAAGGCCACATCGGCTCCGAGCAGGGCCAGCGCTGAGGCGACGTTGGCCTCGCCACCGCCGAAGGTCGCCTCCAGACTTGGGCTCTGAAAAAGACGCTCGTGCCCCGGGGCTTTCAGTCGCAGCATGATTTCCCCGAGGGTGACGATGGTGCTCATGATCTTCTCCCTTCCCGGATCAGGCTGACCGCTTCGGCGCTCAGATCCCGGATCTCATCAAAGGCTTCGGCCTCGATCAGGGAGGGCTTCACGATCCATGACCCTCCGCAGGCAATCACCGCGTCGGACGCTAAATAACTGAGGATATTGCCCGGTCCTATGCCTCCGGTGGCGATAAATCGGACATCTCCGTATGGAGCGCTGATGGCTTTGATCATCGGAATACCCCCCGATGCTTCGGCGGGAAAGAATTTCAGAATGGATAGCCCCCGCTCCAGGGCGAATTCGATGCCCATGGGGTTGTTCACCCCGGGATACACCGGCATTCCCAAATCGATGCAGTAATCCACAACCGTGGGGTTGAATCCCGGCGCCACTACAAACTGTGCCCCGGCGTCCCGGGCCGCATCCACCTGTTCCCTGCTCAGGACGGTTCCAGCGCCGCACAGCATATCGGGACGATCACGGCGGATCCGGCGTATGGCCTCAGCGGCGGCATCGCTTCGAAAGGTTATTTCCGCCGCCGGCAGTCCGGCGTCGAGCAGGGCATCGGCCAGCGGAAGAGCCTGGCCGGGCGAACTGAGCTTGATCACCGGTATGATGCCGATTTCGCCGAAACGATCGGCTATGCGTGCATATTCCTGGTTCATAAATCCTCCTGGGAATGGTGTCCGAGGCTCACGGATATTTCTGCAGCGTATTGCTGGAGAAGCGGTAGGTAACGCCGGGTTTTATCATCAAAATCACCGAAAAACGGAATGCTGAGCGCGGCGATAACCCGGGAACCAGCATCGTATATCGGCGCGGCGATGGCGTAGATGCCCGGTGTTTCCTCCTGAAGATCAGTGGCAAAACCCCTGGACCGGATATCATCCAGCGCGGCCAGCAACTGCCCGTGGTCGGTAATGCTGAAATCAGTATGCGTCCTCATCGAAACCGTCGGCAGCACCTCGTCAAGGTATCGGAAGCCTTCTTCGCTCAATGCGAGCAGCAGCTTTCCCGCTGCCCCGATGTAAGGCGGGAAGTGACTTCCGGAATCCAGGGTGATGCGTATGGGATCGGGGCTTTCGCAGGTCAGCAGCGGAAACACCGCTGAACCGCGCAGGACGCTGAGCTTAACCATTTCCCTGATCTCTTCGCTTAATGCTTTTATCTTCGCCCTGGAACGCTCGACAAGATCCACCCGGCGGGACGCCGCGCCGCCGATCAGTATGAGTTTGGGACCGAGGGAGATACGGCCGTCCTCTATTTCGAGATATCCCCTTACCTGGAGGGCGTTCACCAGCCGGGAAACGCTGGCCTTGGCCAGTGAGGTCTCTATGCAGATCTCCGCCTGGGTCATGCCCCGGCGCTGATCCAGCAGGACACTCAGGACGGCATCCATTTTTTCGATTGCGGGGACATCAGAATTTCCCGATTCCATACTTCTTTTTTACTACCGGAATGCTAGATTCGTCAATATGTTTCGCATATGAAAACAAGATTCATATAAGGAACATGATGCTCGAGTTTCCAGGCTCCGTTTATTCGGGCATTGCCAATTCCATGAGGCACGGGTACAAATGAAATATGAATAGTTGGTACATTCCTTTCATCCGGCATTACCAGCGTGCCACTCCCGCCCTGGTGCCGGGGGAAGGGGATCAGCAGATACGCTACTTCCCTGTAGAAGGAGGGAGTATCCGGGGATGCATAAGCCGAACTGAAGAAAAAAGCGCCCGCCGTCCGATGATATTCCTCAGCGGCTGGGGTACTTCGCCGGAACTGTTTCGGGACGTTTTTACCGTGATTCACGGAAAATGTGATTACTATTACCTGGAGACCCGGGAAAAGGCTTCGAGCAGCCTGGAGCCGGGGGCGAAGATGGACATGGATCAGTTTGCCCGGGATGTGGCGGACGCCATGGAGCAGCTCGGTTTCGGACGGGCCTCAAAACGGGATTATGTAATCCTGGGAACCAGTTGGGGCGCTGCGGTCCTGGCCCACGGCCTGGCCAGGGGGTATCTGAATCCCCCGACCGCCGTGCTCTTCGATCCCATGCCGCGGCTCTGGATCAAGCCGTGGATCAGAAAGCTGCTTGTCCCGCTGTTTCCCGTCTGGTTTTGGAATGCCCTCAAGGGCATCGGCCGCAGAATAGCCCTTGCGGGTATGAAGGAGGCTACCCAGCGGGCCCGGGCCGAAGCGGTGATCAAATCGGCGGATCTTGCGAAATGGAAGGCCGCCGTGCGGTCCATCGGCGATTATGACGCATTGGACATTATCTCCGCGATTCCAGGCCAGGGACTGCCCCGGCGCTTCGATGATTTCGAGGTCCGCCTGGGGGATTAGTACAGCGCTTCGATCAGCAGAACCTGCATCACCGCTACCAATCCGGCAAGATTTCGCTCCCATTCGATATCGAAATGGTTCGTCAGCTCAACGGTTATGTTCCGATGGCCGATTGCGTAGAACCAGTCGTCGGAGGATCCGGTTATATCGAACTGCCGTTCCTCTCCTTCAGGGCGGGGCCTCGGTTCGGCCACCCGGTATCCGCTTGCCCCGGAGTAGGCGCGAGCCAACTCGCGGCCGGGCTCCCAGCCGTGTTCTGCGCCGCTGTGCCAGAGGAATGCTCCGGCGCTCTGGAAGAAAATGCTTGCCACCGGTTCTATCCGCAGGAAGTAGTCCCGTACCGCCCGGGTTTCCGGTTCGCTCCAGGGGCCGGTTCCGGTATCGACTTCCCGGGTCCCCCAATAGCTTACCGGGCGCCAGTCGGCATCCCAGTTGCGGTTCAGGTCAACTCCGTTGGCGTTGAAGCGCCCGGGAACCCGGTCGGCCCCGCGGAAGTCGAAATCTTCAGGCTGCCGCCCCCCGGTGATCAGGAAGAGACCGTCGGGATTCATCAGATCTATCACATGTATGGTGAATCGGGAGTTGAGTTCGTCGGGGTTCGTGCGGAAATGCTCTGCCACCCTGCGGGCGAGTAGTACGGAATTGGCTTCGTATCCTCCGTGTATTCCTCCGACTATGAGCAGATCTATGGGGCCCGAACCCAGTCGTTCCACACTTATCGGCCGGCCTTCTACGGATCGGCCGATGATTTCGCTGCGGATGGCCGCCTCGCCGATCAAGGCAGGCGTCGTAAGACACAATACAATCACTGCGAGAACCGGAAATAGTATGGACCTGTGAATTGGCGCATATTTCATGATAAGAAACATAAGAATTTAACCGGAATTTGACAAATCCATATGCATAATGCCTCGAAAGATGTCCATCCTGGTTCGTCGCCCCGCCGATTCAGGCGGGGCGGATGCGTTGCGTTTTTGAACCTGATCCCCGTTACAGGATATTGATATGATACGCAAACTATTTGCCGAATTTCTCGGGTCGATGATTCTGGTTGTGGCGGCAATTTCGCCGGTGATCCTGGCCGTGGAGGTGCTGGGGGCCTCAATCGCCCTGGCGGTGCTGATCGACGCTTTAGCGGTGGCCTTTATCCTCGCGGTCCTCATCGAGACCCTCGGTCCGGTGAGTTCCGCGCACTTCAATCCCGCGGTCACCTTTGCGATGATGATCAGCGGGAATATGCGAACTGCTGCGGGATTGGCTTACATGGCTGCCCAGCTTACCGGAGGTTTCGCCGACACGATCGCGGCCCATGCGATTTACTTCGAACGGGATTTCTTTATGCTCATCGCCGTATCGTATATCCCCCGAACCGGCGGTGCCTATGTGGGGGAATTCATCGGCAGCTTTATGCTCCTGCTGGTGATATTCGCTTTGATGAGCCGGAACAC
>CAWZYW010000141.1:0-6502 GCA_963966255.1 uncultured Salinispira sp.
CCACCGTGCTGTTTGCCAACGAGCCCCTGATCAACGAGCTCGGCTTCGAACTGCCCGAGACCTACGCTGATCTGGTGGCCATGGTTCCCGCTGCACGTGCAGCCGGTCTCGAAGTGGTATCCATCGACGGCGCCGACGGCTGGGCCTGGGGCTCCTGCCTGATGTCCACCGTTGTGGCCCGAATGAGCGGCGATCCGAACTTCGTATCCAAGTCTGTGGCCGGTGATATTCCCTTCACCCATCCCGACTGGGTTCGTTCCCTTGATTTCCTGGCGACCATGGTCGAAGACGGAGTAATCTCCCAGTCTTCCGTACTGGTCGACTACGGTACCAACATCTCCAACTTCAGCAACGAGCAGGCGCTTTTCATGGTACAGGGTCAGTGGGCCGCCGGCGGCGTTGAAAACCCCGATGTCCGCAACAACATGAAGCTGATTCCCTGGCCCGAACTGCCCGGCGAAAAAGGCACTGCCGGTTCGGTTGCTGCCGCATGGCAGGTAGGCTACGGCATCACCAAAGCCGGCACCGAAGACCCCGCGGTATTCGATGCGGCTGTCCGCTTCCTGAATTACGTGAACCGCGAAGCTGAAGCTACCCAGCGGCTCCGTGACGGCGCCATCGTGGCTCCGGTTCTCGCCGGCTATCAGGTGCCCGCCGATGTGCCCAACGAAGTGGCTCAGAAGGTAACCCTGGCTCAGTCCACCCAGAACACCGAGGTAATCGACGCCCACCTGTCCGGCGCTCCCAACGATGCGCTTAACGCAGGCATGCAGCAGATCGTCGCCGGTGACGCCACCGCTGAAGAAATTGCTGCCCAGGTCGAATCACTGGCTCGCCAGTAATCCCGGCTTGCATTAAGCTACAAATGGGGGGGGACCCGGTCCCCCCCCTTTTTTAGAGCCGTTTGTATCCGAATTAATAATTGTTTTGAATCAAGGAGAGAGCAGTGACAAAGAGAGACCGTAACTTGCTCTGGATATTCTTCGGGTTCGTCACCCCGGGCATGGTTATTTACCTGCTCATCGTGGCATATCCGATCTTTTACTCGGTTTGGCTCAGCCTCACCGATTTTAATCCCAACAGCGGCGGATCCTGGAATTTCGTGGGGTTCTCCAACTATGCCATCATGTTCCGGGACCCGTTCTTCTGGCACGCCCTGAAGAACAATATGATCGTCATCGCGGTCTCAGCCCTTGGCCAGATCCCCATCGGTTTTATCCTGGCTTTTATCCTGTACCGGAAGATGGTGAAAGCCGAAGGCTTTTTCCAGGCGATGGTTTTCCTCCCCCAGTTCCTGTCCACCATAGTCATCGGACTGCTGTGGAAACGGATGTTTACCGCCAACGGCCCGGTGGCCCGGCTGATACAGTTATTCTCGGGGAATCCCGACGCCCAGTTCACCATGATGCTGGACTCGAGCACGGTAATGATTCCCATCGGTTTCGCCCTGATCTGGATCTACACCGGATTCTACATGATAATTTTCCTGGCGAACCTGCAGAAAATCGACACCAACCTGATCGAGGCGGCCAAGATCGACGGCGCCAGCGAGCCTCAGATCTTCACGAAAATCATCGTTCCCATGCTGGCGGGAACTATACTCGTATCGACCATTCTGGCTATCGCCGGAAGCCTGAAGGGATTCGACCTGATCTTCTCAATGACCACCCAGGGACTTCAGAGGAACAATGCCATGGTACTGCCGATTTTTATGTACCAGACGGCATTCCAGGATTACAGCAATCCCCTGCGATTCGCATACGGTGCTGCCATATCAAATACCATTGTCGTCATATCGATGGCGCTGATCCTGTTCTCCAACTGGGTGAGCAGAAAACTCAGTCCCCAGGGGGTTGAATAATGAATCCCGTGAGCGTCGTAGGCGAACGGCATAATCCCGCCGTCGCAGTAATCGGAAAAATCATATCGTATCTGGTTTTCATCGGCTGGGCCTTGCTGACCATTCTGCCTCTGTTCTGGCTCGGTTATTCATCCCTCAAATCAAACGAAGAGCTTACCAGGGATATTTACGCATTCCCCCGGGATCTGTTCGACAATGCCGAGGATGAATACCGGGTGATCACGGCGGATTTGAACACCATCCTGGATTATGATCCGGTGGAGGATCCCCGGGAACGGATCATCGTGGAATCCACCAGCATCGCCCCCGGTCGGAGGTTGATGGTCCACTTCCTGGTCAAAGAGGAAATGCCCCCGGAAATCCAGGCTCTGGAAGTGGGTGACACCCTGAGGGTAAGCCAGCTGCCTTCTGACTGGCAGCGGCGAATCAGCCGCAAGACGAGATGGTTTAATTACACCAGCGCCTGGACCCGGGCGGGAATGACTACGAAATTTCTCAACAGCGTGCTTTATGCCGGAGGGTCCACCTTCCTGATCATTTTCTTCGGGATGATGATGAGTTTCGCCGTGAGCAAACTGCCGTTCAGGCGCCTGTCGGCGGTGGTACTGGGAGTAGTGGGGATTGGATACCTGCTGAGCATCAACTCGGTAATCATACCGCTTTTCCTCATGCTCACAGGCGTGGGGCTCACCGACACCCATCTGGGCATTATGCTGGTGTACATCGCCTTCGGCTTTCCCATGGCATTGCTTTTGGGCAGCCAGTTCATGCGCGGTCTTCCCAGCAGCCTGCTGGAATCGGCCACCATAGACGGTGCCAGCTACTTTCAGGCGTTCTGGCGAATAATCATGCCCATGACCACCCCGGTTGTAATTACCGTAAGCATTATATCGGGTCTGGGAATCTGGAACGAATTCCTCCTGGTGCTGGTTTTTGCAAGCTCAGAAGCAACAAAATCCCTGCCGGTAGGCGTGTATTCCTTCTCTTCGCTGACGGGTACCCAGCTCGGCTGGCAGCTGGCGGCTCTGGTGATCGCCACCATCCCGGTTGTAACCATATACCTCCTGTACAGCAAACAACTGACCAAGGGCGTGGTTGCCGGGGCCGTGAAAGGCTGACCGTATTCCATGCGCCCGAGGGCGCTGCACCCCGGCTTCGCATCCAGGCGGGGCCCGGATCCATCATGTTACCGACGGATCCGGGCCCCGCGCTTTTTGTCAGATACTGAGGTCCAGATCGTCAATCCAGTCAGATTCATAGTTGCCCGGTGGTTCGCCGAATAGCGCATCCAGGGCAATGCGATGAAGCTTTATCCGATACGGCTCCAGATTGCAGCCGTACTGCCTATCGAATATGCGGATCATGCCGGTGTGTGGCATGGCGATGTCGCGGATATGATGAAGATGAGAGGCCGCCGATCTTTCATTCTGATGAATCAGGTAAAGTATGATCAATGCTGCCACACCGGAGCGGGCGATCCCCCGATGGCAATGAATATCCCATCCGCTGGCAACCGGGGCAGTGTCCCGGTAAAAATCCACGATTGCCCGTATATGTTCCGGTCCCGGGAGAATGCGTTGTTCATTCGGAATAAAGCGGGAAAATTTCTCGCCCTCTTTGGCATCGTAAAACCGCAAATGCAGAACTTTCTGATACATCTTTTCCAGTTTCTGATAAAACGGTGCCTTGGCCTGAGCTTCCTGATCGGGATTTGCGATGGATATGCAATGACTGAGTCGCGGTTCCCCCGCTTCGATGACAGCTTCCAGTTCGGCCAGGCTGTAGACCCGAACCGCTCGGTTTTCGTCATGATTCCGGTTTTCGGAAATATTATTCCGGATCATCATCACATAGCCCGATCAACGCATCGACGGTCTTCAAATTCCTTGTGCTCGCCCGGATGCCAAGCTTGCGTTCGATGAAATTATTCGAAAGTTTCGATCGCCCGTAGCTTCCCGGGCAAAGAAAATAAATCGCTCCGGGCACCGCCGCGAGCTGATCTCCTTCGGCCCGTTGATCCATGAGCTCCGAGAGATCCGGTGCAGTCCCTGCGGAGGGCCCGTTGGCCATGATAAACGTAAAAAACACCCGCTCCCCTCCGAAGGGCAAGGCGGAGCGGATCGCTTTTAATTCCGGTAAATCGAGAACCCGTACCAGCACGTCAAAGCCAAAAGCCTCCCTGATGCCGCGTTCGATTTCTTCCCGGCACTGGCTTGCGGGCTTTGCGCTTTTGAACAATACGTTCCCGCTTTGGATATAGGTCCGGACCGTTTCGAAGCCGCAGGCATCATAACATCTGGCCAGTTCAGCCATGCTGATCTTCTTCTGTCCGCTTACGTTGATGCCCCGCAGAAGGCTGATGTACTGTTTCATTGCTTACCCCTCCACATCGAAAATGCCTCGATACGTACGGTTGGTGCGCTCCAGAAATCGCCGATTGTCTTCGATCAGAATGTCCGAGCGCTCGATGAGCTCGGCATACTCCGGCTGTGCCGCCAGAATCATTTCCCAGTTCGGGAAGCGGGCTTCCCGGTCTTCCGCCTCCTTGACCAGAATCCTGGAGTACCTGTTCCAGGTATACAGAGCGCAGAGATCCGCATAGCGTTCCCAGTCATCCCCTGCTTTCCCCACGTGAATCACATCTTCCAGGAGATCGTCGCCCAGTGAGGCGATGGCCGCATATAAATCCTCGATGCTTCCCCCGGAGAAAAGCTCGTCCCGTAATCGGGCGATCCTCGAGATCACCTCGCTGTCCTTCATCTCGAGGGTAAGGTAGAATCGATCCATCTCATCGTCCACGGCGCATCTGCGCAGGTAACGCTCGAAACGGGTTACCTGTTATCCCCGGGGAATCAGGACTTCATCGATAAAGAGACCTTCGATATATGCCGCGGCCCGTTCGAAGAGATGCTTGTCGATGGGGTCATCATTGTGCTCGAGGAAGTTATCCGGATCGAGGAGATAATCCCTGGCGTGGCGCAGTTCGTGGGTGATGACCGCATACACCAGGGAGGGATGCCGGTGATGGATGTCAATCAATCCCCGGCCAACGGCAATCCAGTATTCGCCGGATTCGGGACGAACGCTGAACCATGCCCCTCCGTACACCGTCGAATCGCTATCCAGCGCCACCGCGAATCCGCTCTCGCCGTTTCGAATCCTCTGACGGAACATGGCGTACCCCTCGTAATAGGGCCTGCTCCGGTCGACGTGGGTGTCCATCAATTCGAAATAGTCGAAAAGAATGCTGTCCAGCCTGGCGATGTATTGCCGTTCGACCTCGCTATAGGAGTTGCTGCCGGGTGGGGAAGCGTTTTGTCCGACGAGGGCGTACAGCGGCAGAATGAGGATGGCGCTTAACAGGGGGGAGCGCAGCGCCCTGGTCCGAATCATACGTTAATCCTCCCCTTCCAAATGCCATTTATTTCTTCCCGCATGGCATGACTATAGCGCAGATTTACCGCCAGCTCAAAGCGGGGATTTGCCATAACGCGGGGAGATGTGGCTGTCTCTTTTACTATTATCCGCTATAGTTTAGATATGTATCACATCAGTGCTCACTGCCGGGCTATCCGGCTTCCTGTCTTCCTCCTCGCAGTCTTCCTGTTGTTGCCTTTGCCCGAAATCACCGGACAGGCACCGGATCTGGTGGAAGCCCTTCAGGTCCGCACCCTTGAGCAGGATTCCATGGTAAGTACCGGTCGGTTTTCCCGATTCGGGAATTTCTTCGCGCTGATCAGCCGGAACAATAACGTGCGTATGTACGACGCGGATTTCGATCTGCTGTGGAGCTATCGGGGCCGGGGAGACCACGGCACCGCTCCGGGCATCGCTATTTCCGGTGATGAGGCCCGGACTATTTTCCCCGGATACGGAAGCCCATCGGCCATCGCCGTGGTGGACAGCGGGAGCGGCGAGTTGATCCAGCGGCTCACCGAGCATATGGAAGAGGTGAGAGCCTTGACCATCAGTCCCGACGACCGTTATCTGGTGAGCTTTGCCCCAGGCGAGCTTTTTTTATGGCGATATTCCGCCGCAGATGCCAGCTATCATCTGACCGATACCGAGAATCCCGGTGATTTACGCGTCAGCGCCTTGAGCATCTCTCCTGACTCGCGCTTTTTAGCCCTGGGCAATACCAGCGATTACATCAACCTCTACAGCATCGATTCGGAAAACGATGCACTGGTACCCGCCGGGGAACTTCGCCCCAACCAGTACTACGGCAATACCGGATACCTGGATGGTCTTCAGTTCTCCCCCGACGGGCGCTGGCTGGCCACCGGGGTGCGCAAGGAACTGACGATTTACCGCGTCGATGACGGGCTGCCCGAACTCTGGCAGGTCATCCCCGAAATCGAAGACGGGAGTATTTACTCGCTGGTTTTCGCCCCGGACAGCCGCACCCTCTTCACCGGATTCGGCGCCAGCACCATCGCCGTGTGGCGTCTCAACGACGAACCTGACGATCGGGTTCAAGCCAGCGCCGTCGGTATCGGGCAACAGGCCCTGGAACGCGGCGACCCGGCACCCATGTGGGAATATCAGTCCACCTTCTCCGACGGTCAGGGCTATATGGCCGATCTCGATGTTTCTCCCGACGGCCGCAGTCTCGCCAGCATGAGCATCACGGAAAACGGC
>CAWZYW010000142.1:0-6489 GCA_963966255.1 uncultured Salinispira sp.
GAGGTGCTGTTCAACGTCCATCCGCGGGCGCTTACTCTCACTTCTTCTGCTATACCAAGTTTGGACCTGCCCCGCAGTCTCGAGATTTACGCAGACCGCTTTGCTGACGGAGGTGATTTTTCCTTTGTCATCACCGGGGCGGTGAATCCCGATGAAATCAGACCACTGGTTGAACTCTGGATCGGTGGACTGCCCGGTCTCGGCCGCGATGAAGAACCAAGAAATAACGGCATCGGGTATTTTCCGGAGGATGTGAGAAGCGAGCTGCGGGCCGGACTTGACACCGCTTCAATCGTCACCCAGGTGTGGCACGGGGCCACCGAGTGGAATTATGATAATCTGTACGATATGGCGGCCCTGAGCGCGGTACTCGATATCCTGCTGGTCGAACGGGTGCGGGAGGAAGCCGGAGGCACCTACAGCATCTATTCGGCATTCAGCATTGACAGCGTGCCTGAGGAAGATTACCGGATCCTCGTCCAGTTCAGCGCGGAACCCGAACGAGTCGACGAGCTCATCGAAATCGTAAATTCCATCATCGATGAAATCGCCCGGGAGGGGGTCGATCCGAGCTACACCGCCAGGGTTTCAGAATCTCAGCGGCTTAACTTCCGGGAAAATCTCGAGCGAAATCCCTGGTGGAACGCACAGATACAGTTTCTCATTAAAGAAGGGCTGGACTGGCGCTTCGCCACCGACAAGGTGGATTGGTACAATGCGCTGACTCCGGAAGACATACAGCGGGCCGCCCAGACATGGATGAGCAATGCGACATACGGGGAAATCATTCTCTTCCCCGAAAGTTTCTAGCCATGCCGATATACGTAAACCGGGTTCTGAACCTGAAAAAGATCCAGGTGATCGGCTTTGATATGGATCATACCCTGGTCCGCTACCGGACCAGGGAATTCGAAACCCTCGCCCACGCCCAGGCGGCGCGTATTCTGGTGGAGGACCGGGGATATCCCGCTGAGCTGAAAAATCTCGAATTCGATTACCAGCGGTCCATCGTTGGACTGGTAATCGATACCCGTAACGGGAATCTGCTTCAGCTGAGCCGCTTCGGTAAGGTGAAAAGCGCCTACCACGGCCTGAAGGAAATTCATTACCGGAAGGTCAAGGATCTGTATGCCAACGTGGCAGTCGACCTCGACGGTCGGCTCTTTATCCCCCTTGATACCAATTTCGCCAAATCCTTCGGAGTGCTGTACAGCCAGCTCGTAGAGCTGAAGAATGAGATGCCAGATCTTCCGGATTTCGCAACCATCGCCCGGGATGTCGGCAAGGCGATAGATCTGGCGCATCGGGACGGATCGATCAAGGATGTGGTGCGAAACAATCTGGAGCATTACATCATCGATGATCCGGAAATAGCCCTGATGCTTGAGAGATATGTCGATTACGGCAAAAAGCTGATGATCATCACCAACAGCGATTACTCCTACACCAGGGAAATCCTCGATTACGCCATCACCCCCCATCTTCGGAAGCACGGCAGTTGGCGGGATGTCTTCGACATCGTCATAACCCTGGCGGACAAGCCGAGGTTTTTCCAGGATTCCCACCGCTTCCTTCGGGTCGATCCCGACAGCGGCGCCATGCACAATCACGAGGGTTCGGTTGCCCATGGGGTTTTCCAGGGCGGGGGCTTCCGGAAGCTTCAGGATGACCTGGGTCTCAGGGGAAATGAAATCCTCTACCTCGGGGACCATATCTACGGAGACGTGGTTGCAATCAAGAAGCTCTGCGACTGGCGTACCGGCCTGGTCCTGGCTGACCTGGAAGAGGAAATCCGGGGCATCGAAGCGGGCCGGCCGATCCAGAACGAAATTGATGCCCTGAGCCAGGAAAAGTCCCGCCTTGAGCAGGAAATCAACACCCTGGACATCGCCCGCTATGAAGGCCGGGACACCGATGAAGCCCATCTGAATTCCCTCTACGAGCAGATCGAAAAAATTAATAATCGCATTTCAGAGCTGTTGGGCGAGTACCGGGGCCTGTTTAATCCGTATTGGGGCGAGGTGCTCAGGGCCGGCATGGAGGAAAGCCGCTACGCGGACCAGCTGGTCCGCTACGCATGCGTGTATATGACGAAGATCTCCGACTTATGGGATTACAGCCCAAAAACCTATTTCCGCCCCATGCGCCGGTCTCTGCCTCACGAGCTTCAAGCGGAATAGCCCGATAATCCCTACTTGCTCATCATTACCCATCGTCCGTCCCAGGCCGATGGGTCGCTTTCGGGAGCAGCGCTCACTAATCCCGCTTCCACATCTCGAATGCGCTGGAGATAGGCTTTCGCCGCGGGGTCGCCGGAAGAATCCGCCAGGGCGGAAAATTCCGCTGCCGCCTGTTCGAGGGCGCCGTCGTACCAAAGCTTCAGGGCCGACTCGAACTGCTTTACCGTCTCCTCTGGATATTCCGACGCCAAAAAGGGCTCGAAAACCGTGACCGGAAGCGATTTCCCCACGACCTGAATCCGGCCGAGTTCCCGAAAACAAAAGCCGTCGCCCTGCTTAATCACCTGCTCCCGGGTGCTGTGGCTGATCATGGTATAGGTTCCGAATGACTTGTTCACCCCTTCGAGGCGGGCAGCCAGGTTGACCGCGTCTCCCAGCATGGTGTAATCGAACCGGGTATTGGAACCCATATTGCCCACCACCGCGTCACCGCTGTTCATGCCGATCCGCATGTACATATCCCGCCCGATTCGCTGCCGGAACCCGGGTCTCAAATCAGCCAGGCGCTGCTGGCAGCGGAGAGCCGCCCTGAGCATCCGGGAAGCGTGATCTTCCTGGGAAATCGGAGCGTTCCAGAAGGCGATAATGGCGTCTCCCTCGTACTTGTCGATGGTTCCGCCCTCCTCCAGGATTATTTCAGTCATGGCGCTTAGATACTCGTTTAATAACGCCGTAAGCTCCTCAGGTGAGAGATTCTCGGAAATACTGGTGAAACCCTGGAGATCCGAAAAGAAAATGGACAGGGGTCTTTTTTCTCCGCCCAGCCTGAGGGCCTTCGGATCTTCCAGCAGGTTCTGAATAACCATGGGACTCAGGTACTGGCTGAATGCCTGGCGGATAAACCGTTTCTGCCGTCCCTCGGTGGAGTAATTGATAAGGCTGCCGGTTATCAGGCTGCCCGAGAGGCCCAGTACCGGGATTAGGGTCGGCATCCATATTCCCGCCCAGTACGCGACAAATCCGAGACCCACCGGCAATGGCAAGAGAAGATACAGCAGCGCGCCCCTGGTTCCGCCGAAAACGATCAAAGCACCGAAACCGCAGAATAGCAGGGCATACAGCGCCGCGAGCAGGGGAACGGGACTGCGGATAAACGAATTGTTCAGCAGATTATCCAGTACTGTGGCATGGACTTCCACCCCGGGATAGTCACCGGCTACCGGCGTGGGCCTGAGATCCTTGAGACCCGGCGCTGAGAATCCGAAATACACGTAGGTTCCTTCGAAATACTCCGGCGGGATGTCAGGTTCCTCTCCATCGAGGTTCACCTGCAGATAGCTGCGGATAACCGATGCGGCATTCACCGTCGGATAGCTCTGGGAGCCGCCCCGATATCGCAGGATGACTTCGCCCCGGCGATCCGATGGAATGGGCGTATCGTCAGCGAACCAGCGGCCGTCGCGGAATTCAAAATCGGTTCCGGTGATGACCAGCGGGACGCTGCCCAGCGACGGCACCGCGGTTCCCCGGTAGTTGCCGAACAGTTCGGCCCGGCGGAATATGCCGTCGCCGTCGGCGCTGAGCTGCACATTCGCCAGGTGGTCCACCGAGGCCAGGATGTCCGACGCCGGGAGGGTGATGTTCCGGTACTCGAACGCATTCAGCTCACCGGGAAAGGACGGCCAGTCCTGAATAAGACTCGACGGGATCGTCCCGTCGCCCTCGGCGCTGGTCAATGCCGCCGCGATAACCGTTCCCGGAGCCCGGGAAATGGCCGAGGCGAATGAGGCGTCATCCCCGACCCCGAAGGTAGAAGCCTCGTTATACAACACATCGAACATAATCGCCTGCGCACCGGCGGCGGCGAAATAATCCAGCAGGTAGCCGTAGACCTCTCTGGGCCATGGCCAGCCGAGCTGAAAGCTGTCCTCCATCCAGTCGAGGCTTGTCTGATCCAGGTAGACCATCCTGATGGGACTGTCCTCATCCAGGCCGGGGGCAAGGGCCCGAACCCGCAGATCATAGCTGCGGTTTTCGAATTCTTCGATGAGGGCTATCTGGGAGAGCAATAATGCCAGAACCGCCCCGACGGCGAATGCGGTCAGGAACCGAAATATTTTCCGTTGAAACAACCCGACCTCCTAAATATCCGCCAGCACCGCGAAGCGTTCCCGCTGAGCATTATTGATATTCCGGGGGAAGTCGGCTTCTCCCATGGCTTCCAGGGCGGCATCGATCCGCAATGCGGGTTTCGGGTGGGTGCTGCCGAATCCCGGACCGTCCTCTTCGGTATTTTCTTCCAGGGCGCTGAGAAGATCGACCAGGGCGGAGGGATCATAGCCCAGGCTGATCATCATTGAAACCGCTTCGGCATCGGCATCTTTTTCCTGGTTCCGGCTGTACCCGCTGACCAGAAGGGTGTCGGTAATATCAAGCAGGGATTCTCCGAACATCTGGGTCAGCTCGCCGGCGGCGCTGTCGTCGGCGGCCATTTCAAGGGCTAGTACCCCGAGGCTTTTTCCGGCGCCGCTCCATCGGGAGGTTTTTATGGCCTTCAGGCCGTGCTGCAGGACCACGTGGGATATCTCGTGAGAAAGCACTGCCGCCAGCATATGTTCATCGGCAGTGAGGCGAAGCATTCCCCGGCTGATCAGGATGTGTCCGCCGGGGGTGGCGAAGGCATTGATTTCGTCGGTATCCAGTATGGCGAAGCGATATCCGTTGAACAGGATAGGACGGGAGGAGACCGCTGCCAGGCTCTGACCAAGCAGATTGATATAGCGGGTGGCTTCCGGATCGTCGTAGAGCGTATATGTATCGAGTATCAGGGCCGTGACCGATCTTCCGATGTAATACTCCTGCTCGGGAGTGATATCGGCGAACGCCCCTTCGACGGCTTGTCCGGCCTGGCTGATCGCCGCAGCCTGGTCCTCATCCACATAGCCGGTCAGAAGGCCGACGGTCGCCACCGCATCCGCCAGGGTTGAACAGGAATTTATCAACAAGAGCGCCAAAACAAGTACCCCGACGATCCAGCGCGCAAAATGTTTCTTATTTTGCGTTACGTTTGTTTTATCGGTCATTGGGCGGCTCCTTCGGTACTCAGACCGCCGGCCTGAAGAAAATCAATGAGCGATTCGAGCTCGAACACATACTCGTTTTCGATCTGATTCACTCCATCATAACTGAGATTCTGTTCGGAAGCGTAGCGCGCCTCGACTTCGGAGTTGAATCCCTTGCCGGCGAGAGACACCTCTTCCGTGGTAGCTTCCGAACCCACCGAACGTCCGGAGGAAGAAAACAATCCGCCCCGGGCAGGCCGTACGACGGCACTGGCATGAACCCAGCCCTCCTGCTCATCTTCAGAGCGGAAGCAATAGAGCCAGTCTCCCCGGACCTCCAGCACTTCCAAAGGTTCCTCATATATAAGCTGGGCAATCACCCTGCCGAGGGCGCTGGGGCTGGAACGGAATGCGGTTTCCCGCACCCCGACAATTACCTGGTCACCGGGTTCCTGAGCAGCAATTCCGGCTCCGGCGGCGGTGATAAGCAGGAATACCCAAAAAATCTGAAATGAGCGCTTCATATTGATCTCCTGGGTATAGTGTATTACAACGGGAGTCAGGTCGCTACCTCGCAGATCAAATCCCGAGGCCGTTTTAGGAGGCTGTGCTGGTTTGGGAAAGCCCCGTTGGGCGCATCGATATCATCCGGCATCCCTATCCCGGCGATGCCAGTCACCGGGCCTGGGATGCCGCCGATCAGTGGATTCTCGAAGAGCTGGGGGATGCCCTCCCCGCCCCCGAAGAGACCGTTATTTTGGGGGAAGATTTCGGCGCTCTTGCGGTGGCGCTGAGCATCGGGTACCGCCGCGCCGATGACCGCCTTTCATCGGACCGTCAGCAAGACCCCGTCGGCTCACAGTGCGTTCCGCTGATATTCGCCGATTCCCGCCTGGCACTGGATGCCGCCCGGGTGAATCTGGAACGGCAGGGCATCGGGGTGCTAGAATCGAATTTCCTCGATCCGCTTCAGATTGAATACCGGAAGCCAGGCAAAGCCGACCTGGATTCGCTTACCGGTGGTTTGCCTCGGCGGCATCTGTTTGTCCGCCTGCCCCGCTCCACGGATTTACTGTTGTGGTACCTTAGCCTGGCGCGATTGCTGGCAGCGCCGGGAGCGACGGTTTACCTCGGCGGCATGGACCGGCGGTGGACCCCGGCAGCAGTGAGCTGCGCGGAGAGCCTTCTCGGCGACGGAAGGGTCGGCCGATTCCGAAAGCGGGCCCGATGGATTGAATACCGCGACC
>CAWZYW010000143.1:0-6466 GCA_963966255.1 uncultured Salinispira sp.
CACCACTACCCGCTGGTTGTCCATATCCTCGATTTGCCAGACCCGGTTACCGATGCTGATCCGGTCGCCCAGGCTCCGCTCGAATACGAATTCCTCATCCAGTTCGCCCAGCTTTTCGTTGCTCCCGGCGATGCGCAGATCGAAGTATCCCCGGTCCGGAATTGTGCCCCCGCTCTGGTATATCAGCTGGCGGAGGCCTTCGCGGCCTTCGATCCATCCTTCATCACGGTTGCGGATAATCCGCTGTCCCAGTTCGGCAATACGGGTGTTTTGATATTTCCCCGCGAGCATTTCCAGCACCGAATCGAACTCTTCGCTTCCCAGATCCCGGAACGGATAGCTCTGCCTGAGCAGGGCGGACAGACCGGCCTCCGGAATCCTCCGGCCGGCGCACTCGGACAGGATAATCTGGGCCAGCACGTCCAGCGGCCGTTCCGGTATCAGCAGTGGCTCTATGTCTCCGTCGAAGATTTCTCCCATCACTGCCAGGGATTTGGCGATGTCCCGGGGATGCAGGGGGGCGAAGAGCGCCGAGCTGCTGCCGCCCACCTGGTGGTTGGCCCGGCCGATACGCTGCACCGCCGACGATACCGAAAACGGGGCCTGTAGTTGGATAACCCGATCGATGCTGCCCACGTCGATGCCCAGCTCCAGGCTCGAGGTGGCCACCACTGCTTTCAGGGCGCCATCCTTGAGCTGCTGCTCCACCCAGTATCGGTATTCCCTGCTCAGGGAGCCGTGATGGGCGAAAACGACCTTTTCGCCGAATCGCTCGTTGAGCAGGTATGCGGTTTTCTCCGCCGCCCGGCGGCTGTTGCAGAATATCAGGGTGCTCTCATGGCTGTTTATCTCTTCGGCGAGCAGGGGGATCTGCCGGTCCCACCAGCCCTCTCCGACCCGCTCACCGAGTTTGAGTTCGAGTTCGTAACGCCGTTTTTCCCCGTCCCGAATGATGCTTACCGGTCGGGGACTGTTATCGCCGGCGAATCCTCCGAGGAATGCCGCCACCGACTCCAGAGGTCGGACCGTCGCCGACAAACCTATGCGCTGCAAGCCGTCGGGCGCGCTGGTGCTGCACAGGGCTTCCAGACGTTCGATATTGGCCATCAGCAGGCTTCCCCGCTTCGAGCCCGCCACCACATGGATTTCATCGAGGATCACCGTATCGATATCCGAAAGATTCCGCCTTCCGCCTTCTGAGGTGAGCATGATATTCACGCTCTCGGGGGTTGTGATGAAAATTTCCGGCGGGTTGCGCATGATACGGGCCCGTTCGGAAGAGCTGCTGTCGCCGCTGCGCAGCCCGATGCGTATTTCCGGCAGCGGATCTGATTCCGGAGATTCTTCCGTCGCGAGCCTGCGGATCTGCTCCAGGGGAGTGCGGAGGTTTCGCGAGATATCGTTGTTCAGGGCCTTCAGTGGAGAAATGTACAGGGTGCGCCCGGATGCCCGCCCCGACAGGTATCGATGAATGGACCAGAGAAAGGCAGCCAGGGTCTTTCCGCTGCCCGTCGGAGCGCAGAGCAGCGCGTGATCTCCACGGGAAATAGCTTCCCAGGCCCCCCGCTGGATTTCCGTTGGAGCGGAAAATGTACGGGAGAACCATCGCTGTACCAGCGGGTGAAATAACGGTAGAATCGGCCCATCGGATTGCATTGATTACTCCGTATTCAGCATGATCGGCGAACAGCGGACCGTCAAGGGCGCTGCGGCAAAGCCGGACGGGAGCGTCACATGAATATTCAGATCTTCGGGACCAGGAAGAATCGCGCAAGCCAGAAGGCCGAGCGATGGTTCAAGGAACGGGGAATTCCCTATCACTTCGTCGATATGAAGGAAAAAGGCATCAGTCCCGGCGAGCTTGATTCGGTGGCCCGCTTTATTCAGCTTTCCGAGCTGATTGACGAGGATTCCCAATCCTATAAAAAACGGGGTCTGGCGTATATGGAGTTCGATATCCGGGAAGAACTTCTGGAAGATCCGTCCCTGTTGAAACTCCCGGTGGTGCGCAACGGCAAGAACGACGCCTCCCTGGGTCTGGCGGAGGAGCGCTGGAAGCAATGGATCGAGGAGGAGCGCCGGTGACCCTGAAAACCCTTGCGGCCCTGCTGACCACCATGCTGTTCTGGGGCTCGTCCTTCGTCGCCACGAAGCTGGTGCTTGCGGCATGGCCCTCCTGGGCGTATATGTTCCTGAGATTCTTCCTGGCCTCGCTCATTTTCCTGGTCCTGCTCATCCGGAAGAAGGCCCTCCGTATTCCCCGGCACCTCGTTCCCCGGCTGATCCTGATATCCGTGTTCGAACCCGGCTTGTATTTCCTCTTCGAAACCCTGGGCCTGGAGCGGACCAGCGCCGCCAGTTCTTCGATCATCATCGCTGCAATTCCGGCGGTGGTTGCCCTGTTCTCCGCAATCTTCCTGAATGAACGCCTGAATGCCAGGGGATGGATCGGCACCCTGCTTTCCATAATCGGCATCGCGATAATCACCCTGTTCGCCACCGGCTCCGGCAATGATCCGACCACGCTGATGGGAAACGTATTTATACTGCTGGCGGTATTTTCCGCCACGGGATACATCGTTATGGCCCGGAGTATCAGCAGTGAAATATCCCCCCTTCAGCTCACCGCGTATCAGTCCTTTTTCGCCGCCGTCGCCTTCTTTCCGGGGTTGATTCTGCAGGGCCGGGAACTGATGTCCGCCGCTTTCGACCCCATGCTGATCGCTGCCCTGGCCTTCCTGGTGATCTGTGCCACGGTGGCAGCTTTCCTGGCGTATAATTACGCCCTCAGCCAGATCAGCGCGCCCCGGGCTGCGGTGTTTATCAACGGAATTCCGGTGGTAACCGTAATAGTTGCCTGGATAGTCCTCGGCGAGCGCTTGAACGGCATGCAGATGATCGGCGGCGCCCTGGCCATAGGGGGACTGATGCTGGCCAACCGGCGAGAAACCGCCCGGCTCAACATGGAAGCATAAGCGAACGTTACGTCCCCGGTGTTCCGTTGTTTTTAGATTGGAGGCAACGGAAATGCGCGGGCGACTGACGCATATCCAATCAATAATCCTCATCCTGCTGACGGGACTCATCCTTTCGGCCATGCTCTTCCGCCGAAAGTATTCCCTGTTTCACGAAAGCGTCAGCGCCCTGGGGAAAATCTACACTGACGACGGGGGGAACACCGCATCCCATGTGATCTTCGCCATTACCTTCCTCGGCGCCGGTACTGTTCTGGCTAGTCATCTACGTTCCCATCCGAATATCTGGCTCATGATTTCCCTGCCCGGCTTTTTCCTGATGCCGATTCCCTGCGACCGGTATATGATCCCCCATTCGATTGCCGCCGCGATGTTGTTCGGAGGCCTGTTTATCTGGAGCAATTCCGCCCTGCTCAGGGAGTTTCGCAGACCGGGTCGCGGATTTCTGAATGGGAAGAAGGCCTTATCGCTGGTCTGCGCCTTTGTTCCGGTTCTGGTCTATGCAGCGCTGCACGCCGGCGGGTCGGAGCTCAGGGAGGAATGGCAGACCGCTGCAGTGCTCGCATTGATTCTCCTGGTATGGCGGACCGATGGTTACCGGCACTTCAGATCCTATGCAAGCTTGCCGCATCCCGGCTTCACCCGGGTCAGGCGCGATGAATCTTCATAAAGGCGTAAAAAAACATTGACCTTAACGCAGCGTGAAGGTTTACACTTCATGCTGCCATGACGGAAGGATATAGAATCGGACAATTGGCTGAGTTGGCGGGAGTGAGCACAAGAACCCTTAGATATTACGATGAGATCGGGCTCTTGTGTCCATCGGGATACAGCCCCGCGGGGTATCGGATCTATCGCCAGGGCGAAGTCGATCTGCTTCAGCATATTCTCTTTTATCGCGAGCTGGATATCGAGCTGGATGATATCCGCCGCATGATTCAGGATCCGGCGTACCGGAAGATTGACGCCCTGGAGCGGCACCGGTCCCGGCTGCTGAAGCGCATTGCGCGGCTGGACCGCATACTGCGGACTCTGGAGCGAACCATTCAAAGCGAGGAACAGGGGGTTCCCATGAGCGACAAGGATAAATTCAGCGGTTTCGCTGATGCACTGATTGCGGACAATGAAAAACGACACGGCAGCGAAGCCCGGCAGCGATGGGGCGATGCGGAGGTGGACCAGGCCAATGATCGCCTGAGGGGAAAATCAAAGGAGGATTTCGCCCGCTTCGAAGCTCTGTCAGCCGAGGTGCTTGAGCGCCTGAAAGCCGCGATGGCCGACGGGGATCCGGCGGGGGCCGAAGGACGGCGCTGCGCCGAACTGCACCGGCAGTTTCTCGAATTCTGGTGGGACGAATACCGGCCCGAAGCCCATTGGGCCCTGGTGGAAATGTACCTCCAGGATGAGCGATTTACCGCCTACTACGATAAACCGGCGGGAAAAGGGGCGACAGTCTTCCTGAAGCGCTGCGTGGCCGATTATTTGAAAAATGTGCTTGATTTCACGCCCTGAGGGGAGACGGGATATATCTGAGTGATATACTAAGAATCTAAGGTTGAAGGCCACCCCATCCTGTCAGGGTCCCGCCCTTCAATTCGGAGGTATATCATGCATCGGAAAATCGGCGCTATGCTGCTGTTTTTGCTGATACTGCTCGGTACCCTTTCCGCCGTCCAGGCCAGCATCGATTTTGTGGACGGACGGGTTGATATCCGGCGCGGCGGGAGCATCCTGGCCGCTGATTTCGGCATGGATTTGGTAGCAGGGGATGTGATCATTACCGGCGAAGACGGGCTGGCGATCATTTCCCTTGCCGACCGGGGGAGCATAAAAGTGCAACCGGATACCACGCTGTCGCTGAACAGCCTCGATAGCGATGTCGAGGTGGAATTGCAGTCCGGCGCCGTTTTTTCCCGGCTGGAGCGCTTAAACGGCGGATCCTACCGACTGCGGGCCGGAACCGCGTTCGCGGGGGTTCGGGGCACCGAGTTTTACACCGCCTACGGTAAGACCATCGAAGACCTGCCCGATGTATGGCTTTGCGTCAACGAGGGCGTGGTGGACGTAAGTCTGCAAAACGGAGCTGCGGTTTCGGTAGCTGCCGGCGAAGGAATCAATATCCTCTCCGGTAGGGACATCACCCCGCCGCAGTTTTTCGCCTGGACCCGGGATTTGAACTGGAATATGGACCCATCGGCCGGCGAGGTTCTCGACGATACCGACCTTGAAACTTTGTATAACGACCCCCTGGATTTCGATTATGACTGATCACAGTAAAACCCGCCGTTCCCTCGGAAGAAACGGGAACAGAAGATCCAAATTTACTTTGCTGCTGGTCTGGATGATATTCCAGGCTCTCTGGCCCCTCATGGCTCAGGAGAACCCCGCCCTGCGCGGCGGGCTGCGAGTCCTGGTGACTCCCGACGGCGGGGACCTGGATCCCTTCCTCGAAGCCCGGACTGAATTTCCCGGGACCGAAGGGCTTCTGGGATTCAGCGCACTCACCGCCGGGGCATATTACCGCTTCCATCCCAACCTGAAAGGAGGACTGTTCTATCGCCTTCAGTTCGGCGCATTGCATAATGCCGACTGGATCAAAAACGGCAGCGGCGAATGGGTATGGGCCGACACTCTCGGAAGGCCGGAATCGGTCCTGATTGCCGATCTCAGCCCCCGGTTCCTCCTGGATTTCCTTCCGGGCCGGAACTGGGTGTTTTTCCTGAAAAACCGCTATGAACTGAACCTGTACAACGGGGATCAAGCCCTGTATATCCGCCCAGGCCTTACGTACACCGCTTTCCGCTATCGCAGGCCGCTGTACGGCCTGGGTATTCACTATGCCGCGGGCATCGGCCTGAACTTCGGCGAACACCTTATCTACACCCACCAAATCTATGCGGACGGCCTGTATCATCTTTCGGACCGCTTTAAACTCCAGATGCAGCTTTCCTGGAATAGGCATAATTACGCCGGGGTTTACATGGGATCCCCGTTTCGATTTGCAGAGAGGTTTATCAAAGCTGAGTTTGCGGCCATTCTGATACCGGAGCTTTAGGCGGCAGAAGCGAAACCGCCGACCGGCATGCGAATGGCGCAAACCTGTTAAATTCAGTCCTGATTCGACGGTGCGCCGGACTCTATCAGCTTCCGCCGGATGCCCGTCATATACGGCATGATCACGATCATGTCGAGAATCAGGGCGTAAAACAACACCAGCACTGCCACCGCGAAACCGGAAAAGTAGTTCTCCAGAATCAGCATGGCGAGCATGGCGATGTTCCCCAGGAAAAAACCGATGCCCGCCGCAATCCACATGACCCGGCGCATGGTTCGAAAAATATTTTCCGCGTGGAGCAGATCTTCCCGGCTGCAGTTCGAAGCAAACGGCCTGGAAAAAGCTCTGAAAATGTCCCCATAGCCGTAACTCGAGCTCAGCACGAAGAATACCGGCAGAGTGATGATGATCAGCGAAGGCGGATCGATGTAGGGAC
>CAWZYW010000144.1:0-6447 GCA_963966255.1 uncultured Salinispira sp.
TCTCCGGCCTGCGCCGGTGGATCCCGATCCGGTCAGCTTCGGACCTGCCGGGAAAAGCCGGGCTCAGCCCAGCAGCGCGATGGCGGCTTCGAGCCGCTCAAGGGCTTTGGACCGGCCCATGAGCCGGATGGAATCCGACAGCGGCGGGCTGGCCTTGCTGCCGGTGATAGCCATCCGCAGGGGCATCATCACCTTGCCCATGCCGGTTTCCCGGTCAGCAGCCATCTTTTCGAAATACCCGTGAAAAGATTCTTCATCGAGATCCGCGATGGATTGGAAATCATCCCGGATGCTCTTGAGAATTTCAAGGGTCTCGGAAGGATCCTGTTTCTTCTGCACGAGTTCTTCCGGCCCGGACAAATTCACATCTGCGAAAAGAAAGCCCGCTACCGAAACGATGTCCGACAGGAGCCGCATCCGCTCCTTGGCCAGGGGCATGACCCGGGCGAGCAAGTCGCTGGCCTCACCGGCATCGCTTTCTTCCCCGGCATCCATAATACCGGCCTCAATCAGATAGGGCCGGCAGAGCTTCACCAGCCGTTCGTCGTCGGTCCGGGCGATATACTGGGCGTTGTACCATTGCAGTTTTTTATAATCGAATACGCCGGGAGCCTTGTTGATCTTCCCGTCAGCGAACAAGGTTTCGAGTTCCTCTATTGTGAAAAACTCCCTGGTCTCGTCGTAGCCCCATCCGACCATGGTAACGTAATTCACCAGCGCTTCGGGGAGGTAGCCGTCTCGGCGGAACTCGATGACGCTGGTGGAACCGTGGCGCTTGGAAAGTTTGGAACCGTCCTTGCCCATGACCATGGGCAAATGCACGAATTTCGGTGCTTCCCAGCCAAAGGCCTGATACAGCAGCACATGGAGCGCCGCGGAACTTACCCACTCCTGCGCCCGAAGAATATGAGTGATGGCCATCTCATGGTCGTCAATGACGTTCGCCAGGTGGTAAGTGGGGAAACCGTCGGCTTTCAGCAGCACCGGATCGGGATTGATATCCACGTGCTTGCGCCGGGTTTCACCGAGCACTTCGTCGGTCACCAGCGTCTCGCCTTCCAACGGAATTTTGAAGCGGATAACAAATGCTTCGCCGGCCGCTTCTTTGGCCGCCCGCTCCGCTTCGCTGAGGCTGCGGCATTTCCGGTCGTATCCCTGGTGGCCCTTCTTATCCTTCGCCTGCTCGGCCCTCAGGGCGTCAAGCCGTTCGGAGGTACAAAAGCATTTGTACGCCTTGCCCTCTTCCACCAGGCGATGGGCGTGCTCGCGATAGAGATCGCTGCGTTCGCTTTGGACGTAGGGACCGTACCCGCCCCCCACATCGGGGCCCTCATCCCAGTGTATGCCGATCCATGCGAAGGTATCGTAGATATCCTGAAGGGCCCGCGGGTCGAAGCGGGTCTGATCAGTATCTTCCACCCGGAGAATGAATTTCCCGCCCCGGCTCCGGGCGTAGAAATAATTGAAGAGAGCCGTGCGCAGACTCCCGATGTGCTGTAACCCCGTTGGACTCGGGGCATAGCGGACTCGGACGCTCATTGAGTGCTCCGTTGTTCTGAATTTAGCCGCGAAAGGAGAACATCCTCCACCGCAGGCGATTAGCGGCCATTATACGTGCCACGGAATTCGCGGTCAAGGATGAGCCGGTTTCGGCAGACCCAGTGTGCGCGACTGCCTACCCGCTAGTCCGATTCTCCCAGTCCCGGCGAAACAGGGCCATGGAAATGACATCGTGATAAGAGCCGTGACGAAACAGTTCCTGCTTGAATACTCCCTCGGTCTCGAATCCGAGCTTCTCATACACCCTGATGGCCCTGGGATTGAAGGAATAGACTTCCAGTTTGATTTTGTTGAGATTCATTTCCCAGAATCCGAAATTAATCAGCAGTTCCATGGCCTCGCTGCCATAGCCCTTGCCGGTGAAGTGTTCCCCAAGAAAGATCCCCACTTTCCCGTGTCGGCTCTTCCAATCGATCCCAACGAAACCGCAGCCCCCCAAATACGCGCCGTCGGAAATCCGCTCGATGGCGAAGGAGTGGCGTTCGGGACTCAACGCACTCTGGGAGTCGATAAAATTCTCCTCGTCTTTGCGGTTGAACATCAGGGCGACCCCGGGCATGAGGTACTGCTTGATGGACTCGTCATTGATCAGTTCGAGGATGGCATCGATATCCGCGCGATCATATGGACGAAGTCGAATCTTTTTTCCCGAAAAGCTCAGTGCCCGGTTTGGCTTCGAGGCAGCACTCATGTTTGCTCCTGTTGTCGATATCTATTGAAAAACGGGCAAGACCGTTTCGCTCACCGAGACCAGGCTATTGTCGATACCAGCTGAAAAAATCACCCATATCGCTGATGACCTGTCTCAACACATCCTTCTCAGGCAGGAACACCAGTCGGAAGTGATCGGGGTGAGGCCAGTTGAATCCCGTTCCCTGCACCAGCAGGACCTTCTTTTCAATCAGGAGATCGAGAATGAGTTTCTGATCGTTGGAAATGTTGAATTTTTTCTGATCGACCCTGGGAAAGAGGTACAGCGCGCCTTTCGGCTTTACGCAACTGAGTCCGGGAATATCGTTGATCATTTCCCAGGCGATACTGCGCTGCTCTTCAAGCCTCCCGCCGACGGCAGTGAGATCCGCAATGCTCTGATATCCTCCCAGGCTCGCCTGTACGGCGTACTGCGCGGGCACATTGGCGCACAACCGCATTGATGCGAGTATATCTATGCCTTCCTGGTAATCCCGGGCGGAGTTCAAGCGTCCGCTGAGCATCATCCAACCGCTTCGAAAGCCTGCCGCCCGGTAACTCTTGGAGAGACCGTTGAAGGTCACACAGAGAATGTCGGTGCAGATGGATCCCATGGCGATATGCTCGTGACCGTCGTAGGTTATCTTGTCGTAAATTTCATCGGCGAATACGATCAGCTGATGTTCGGCGGCGATGCGGTGAATCTCCTCAAGAATTTCCCGGGGATAGACCGCGCCGGTGGGATTATTCGGATTGATGACTACGACGGCTTTGGTTCGGGAGCTCAGTTTCGAGCGGATATCTTCCATATCCGGATTCCAATCGGAATCTTCATCGCATATATAGTGAACCGCCTTTCCGCCGGACAGGTTCACCGCGGCGGTCCAGAGGGGATAGTCCGGCGAAGGAATGAGGACTTCATCCCCGTCGTTGATCAGGCCCTGCATCGCCATGACGATGAGCTCGCTCACTCCGTTGCCGAGATAAATATTCTCTATGTCAACATCGGGGACCCCGCGGGTCTGGTAATACTGCATGATGGCCTTGCGGGCGCTGAAAAGACCCTTGCTCTCGATATAGCCCTGGGCATTGCGCAGATTGTAAATAACGTCGTGGATTAATTCATCGGGGGCGTCGAATCCGAAGGGCGCAGGATTACCGGTATTCAACTGAATAATTTTGGTGCCCTCTTCCTCCATGCGCTTGGCTTCTTTTAATACCGGGCCCCGGATGTCGTAAAGAACGTCGGCGAGCTTGTCGCTTTTTATATGGAGTCGGGTACCGATTTCCGGATCGCTGGCGTAGAGGTCCGCGATTTGTTTTGTATCGCTGTCAGTCATGATCGCTTCCTTCCGCATGCTGCTCGCCGCCGGGATCGAATTCTTGATCGGATTCGGGTTCCGCCTGGGGAGCTGCGATAGGCTGCTGCTCAGCCACAGATTTCTTGAGCAAAGCTTCACCGGCCTGCTGAAGAACTGCGCTGAGGCTCCTCAGGTACACCTGCTCCTGACGTTTTTCGATCAGGCTGGTCCAACTGGCAGGAGTGTGCTTTTTCTGAAATCTGTCAATAAACCCGCGGGCATGTTCCGACGCGCCACTCTCGTCGTCCATAATGGTGGAGAGCATATAGAAAGTCAGGACCATGAGCGCTTCATCCTTCCCCTGATCAGCAATCAGGCGAAGCCGGGAAAGACCGTCATCCTGCCGGCCCCCTTTCAGGGATGCGAAGGCCCAGAACCAATCGGCCCAGCCTCCGTCACTGAGCTCTGAGCGATCTGCGATATCCGAATAAAAATCAGCCAGCCCCGCATAATCATCCTTGAGAAGATAGCCCACGCCGAGGTTCAATCGCTGTCTTCGGAACTGCGTCGGCTTTTTCTCTTTGAGGATTTCAGCGAGGGAAATCAGTTTGTCCGCATCCAGCTTCCTGACATAAATATTGATAAGAATTTGAAGCCCCTGTTCACCGATCCGGGAATGATCGAACAATCGGGATTCCAGATATGCCTGCACAGCGTCCCAGTTCTGTTTTTCGAGCAGAGTAAAAAACTTCCAGTTGCTGATGAAGTACCAATCCAGGCCTCCGAGGATCAGCAGGAACAGTATCAGCAGATACCATGATTGCTGCCAGAAAGGTGCCGCAGAATCCCAGCCGAGCATAAAAACCGGGAGTAATGAGATAAATAGGAAGGAAAACACCACGATCGCGTTGAAAATGAAAAAAATCAGCTTAAATTTCATGGGTATTGCTCCTATAATATATTTAGGGAGTATAATTTTATTATCTTTTAGATACAAGAGATATTACCGGTCGTCAGACGGTCCGAGTCGGCCCCCAGGATGTGAATGAACGATTTTTTATTGAGCCAGATCGAAGAAGGGAAATACTTCAACCTCGGAGCATTTCTCGATGAAAACTATATACTCCTCTCCCCCGAAACCCCGATAGATGAAGAACTGCTTGAACGCCTTCGCCGCTGGGATTACAACTACGTATATTCAAACGGAGATATGACCGATAGGCCGGGGAGCGCCACCTCCACTGGAGAAGGCGACGATATCGAGATCGCCAACCTCAATTCCCAATTCAAGGAAAAAGAAGAGCTGGAGAATGCCCAAAAGGCGTTTTTAGATATGGTTGAATTCACCGAGAGAATTTTCACCCAGTTCGTCACCAGAGGTGATCTTCCCCATGGCGCCATCTCCAAACGGGTGAAAGAGTTCGGCGAAATCATCCGTCAGTCCAAGCCCTACATTCTCCGCTACAACGAGTTCGACGCGAAAATCAACTACATCGTCGTTCACTCGGTAAAAACCACCATCATCGGCACCATCCTGGCGATGGAACTGAAACTCCCCCCGTTCCGGATCATCGAGCTGAGCACCGCCTGCCTGCTCCATGAAATCGGCATGATCAAGCTCCCAAGCCAGCTCTACATGACCGAAAAAATCCTCACCGAACAGGAACGCAGGGCCATCTCAGCCCACCCCTTCCTGGGATTTAAAATCCTGAGAACCCATGACTACCCGATGGCAATCTGCCTGGGCGTGCTGGAAAGCCATGAACATATGGACGGGAACGGATATCCCCGGAATCTCACCGGCGAACGGATAAGCCTCTACGCCAAAATCGTCTCGGTGGCATCTTCCTATGCCGCCATGAACTCCGACCGCCCCTTCCGCCTCGCACTGGACGGGCACCACGCGGTGATGGAGCTCTTGCGGAACAAGGGGACCCGCTATGATCAGGGCGTCCTCACCTCGCTGATCAAAGCACTTTCGGTCTACCCTATCGGTACCTTCGTTCAAGTACAAAACGGTGCCCAGGGGATGGTGGTCCAGACCTTCCAGGACAGCCCGAAAACTCCCCATGTGAAACTGCTTCTCGGTCCCAAAGGTGAAAAATACCTGGAAAATCCCATCGTAAACACCAACAACGAGGATTATAAAATCGTCAACGCGCTCCCCCCCGCCAAGGCAAAAACCCTGAGGGAAGCACTGGGGGTTTCGTCGACCTGATCCTCTGCGTTCCGGAGGCCCCATGGAGATTACGCTCAGCACCCCGACCGGTTCATCCGCACGGTTTACCGCCGGAATAAGCGCGGGAGAGGCAATCGCCGCATTCAAAGAGTTCTCACCCGCAGCGCAGCCGGGCAGCCCGGAATCCATAGTTGCCTTATTCCACGACAATCGAATCATCGGCTTGCGAACACCCATCGAAATCAGCGGCGACATTGCTCCGGTGTTGCTGAATGAAACTCAGGGCCATGTGATATACCGGCGTACTCTCAATTTCCTTCTCGCAATGGCCGCCCGCCGAAGTTTTCCCGACCGGCAGCTGAATATCGGCCATTCCATCGGTGACAGCATGTTTTTTTCTTTCCCGGGATATGATCGGATCGATGAATCGGAGATACAGGAACTTCAGATCAGTCTGGCGGAGATCATCGACGAGGATCTTCCGATTCACCAGAAACTGGTCAAGCACGGAGACTGCGAAGCGTATTTTTCCGAGCATGGCCGGAGAAACAGCCTGCTCCTACTGGGTCTGTTCACCGATCCGGCCCTGGAAGTGCAGGAATGCGGGGAATACATGGATCTCGATTTCGGCCCCCTGCTTCCCTCCACCGGCATCGCCCGGAATTTCGAATTGCAGCGTCACAGCGAAGGCCTGGTGCTGATGTATCCCCCATGGCG
>CAWZYW010000145.1:0-6376 GCA_963966255.1 uncultured Salinispira sp.
AAACAGGCCTTGCCACTGGGCGCGGTAATGACCCTGCCGGCCACCGGCTCGGAGATGAATACCAATTCGGTGATTTCCCGGGAGGAGATTCGCGACAAGCGGGGCTGGTCCAGCGACCTGGTCTTTCCGCGTTTCTCCATCCTCGATCCGGAAACGACCTTCAGCCTGCCGCCCCGGCAAAGCGCCAACGGGGTGGTGGACAGCTTCGTGCACGTCATGGAACAGTACCTGACCTTTCCGCAGGAGGCTCCGATCCAGGATCGGTTCGCCGAGGGAATCCTGCTGACCCTCATCGAAGAGGGGCCGAAAGTTATGGCCGACCCCCGGGATTACGACGCACGGGCTAACATTTTCTGGGCATCCACCATGGCCCTGAATCGCCTGATCGGTGCGGGGGTCGCCCAGGACTGGGCTTCCCACGGGATCGGGCATGAATTGACCGCCCTGTATGGCATCGATCATGCCCGGACCCTGGCGATTTCCCTGCCTGGAGTGCTTACCCTGCGCAGGGATCGGAAACTGGCAAAACTGGCCCAGTACGCCCGGCGGGTCTGGGGTCTGGACGGTGCTGATGAGGCTGTTCTTGCGGACGGTGCAATCGAGAAAACCGTGGAGTTCTTTGAGAGCTTGGGGGTCCCGACCCGATTGAATGCCTACGAGCTTGGTGAGCCTGCCTGCGAAGAGGTATCGCGGAGTATCGCCCGCAAGGGCTGGAAGCTCGGTGAGCATCAGGACATCGGCCCGGATGAAGTCCGGGAAATCCTGAAACTCCGGGCATAAACGGCATCTCCGAGGCGCTTGTCGAATGAAAATGAAATACGACGATACCATGCAGTGGACCGAAGTCTCCTCCACCGACCAGAATCCGATTTTCTCCCGCCTGACTCCTTTGCGGGGGTATCCCGCAGCCCTGCCCGAAAGCTTTCTCACCGGACACCAGGGAAGGGGATTCGTGCACATTGAGGCCCGGTACGCGGCAGTCCTCACCTTCGACTTTCTCTTCGCTACCTGCCCCGATCCGATCGCTGAAAGCGATTCCGAGCTGGAGCTCTTCGGACATGCGGTGGGAGCCCTCATTGAGCAGCTTCTGGAAAGCGGGGAGTATAATGCCGTCCATCTTCTGCCGCCGCTTGCCGGGCAGGCCCTCATTGCGCCCGGGAGCTCGAGTTTCTTCGCCGGTATAAACCGCAGCGACTTTTCCTGGCATCAGTATGTCCGTATGTACTTCATCGGTAACGCGGCGGATCATCGAAGTGATGAGCTGGTACGTCAGGGATTCCCTTTTACCGAGGCCGAGGTTGAGTTGCCGGACGACCGGCCCGTTGTCATCCGTGCGTTTTGCGGCACAGATCTGACCGCTTCGGCTGACGAAGAGGACAGCCGGCCGCGATCCTCAAAAACCTGCGGGGCATCCGTCGACCTGGAGGAGGTGGCCTCAGAGTCATGGAGCCGCGACCTGGTTGAAGCCATGGGGGGAATCCATCGTTATCGGCGCCAGGGATTGGGAGTGTTTCTCTACGATGGCGATGAGCTGATCTGCGGCGCCAGCAGTTTTTGCCGCTATCCCAATGCCATCGAGGTCGAGGTGGATACCCGTCCCGACCGGCGGAATGCGGGTCTGGCCAGGTGGGCCGGAGCAGCCCTCTCGGTACTGGCGGCGGCGCATGACATGTATCTTTGCTGGGACGCCGCACATCCGAGCTCGGCAAGGATAGCCATGGATCTGGGCCTCGGGTTTTCGGGGCATTACATCTGTACGGTGTACCGTTTCGCCGATCCGTCCCGACGGAGTGCCGAAGGAGTAGACCATTGATTCTGATATTGGGTGCCATGGACGGAGAAATCACCGCGTTCCGCTCTGCCCTGGGGACCGATGAAACCCTGAGTCTGCGCAGCCGTGCGGGCAGCGAAATACTTACGGGTACCCTGGAAGGGCATCCGGTAGCCCTCGCCAAGGCCGGTGTTGGCAAGGCCCTCAGCGCACTCAGCGCCCAGAGCATCATAGAACTGCTGGCACTCCGGAAAACGCCGGTGACCGCGATACTCTTCACCGGGTTGGCGGGGGCCTTAAATCCGAAATACGGTATCGGGGACACGGTATTTTCCACCGACTGCCTCCAGCATGACCTGGATGCCACCGCCCTGGGCATTCCCCGGGGAACCGTGCCCTATACGGGCTATCGTTTCCTGACGGCGGACCCGGCGCTCCTGGCGGCCGCCGAAGGCTATGTTCCCGATTCCGGCAGTGTCCGTTTCGGCCGAATCCTCACCGGCGATCAGTTTGTCAGCCGGCGCGACAGACCCGAGTACGCGTACCTGATCGATGAGCTTTCAGGCGATGCGGCGGAAATGGAAGGCGCGGCGGTGGCCCTTTGCGCAGCGGTCAATGGGCTGCCCTTCCTGCTGATACGAACTATCTCCGATCGGGCAGACGGCAGCGCAGCAGTGAATTTTCACGAGTTCCTGCCGGTGGCCAGTGAGAACAGCCTACAGGCTGTGCGGCATGTATTACGGAATCTGGAAGGTGGCGCGAGGTGATAATTCGCATTCTGGTGGCAATCCTCGCGGCCATTTCGATGGTATCCTGTTCGGGAGAACATAAAAGCGCAGCTTCCGAACCGATCTCTGATCCGCAGGAATACCGTTTTACCCTCAGCCCGGATGAACAGCGCTATGTAGATGAAGAATTGGGCGGCAGTCTGCTTATATACACCAGGGATAGGGAGTCGGTTTTCGAACCTGACAAATATGGTCCTGATGAGCATGGCGGATTTGAATTCGAGATGGCCAAGCTCCTTGCCGGGGTATTGAGCCTGGAGCTGGAATACCGTCTGGTGGATGATTTTTCCGAATATTTTGCCCGGGACGGTTCGGTACCCGATGCCGCCACGCTGGAAGCTATTGGCCGGGGCGAAATGCCGGCATACACCCCCGATCCGCTTCGGGAAGCCAGGATCCTGGTGGATGGCTTCGGCTATCGTCTTTGGCGGGAGAAGCTCGCGACCCTCGTCCCGACCATTCCCGATCGGAATGTGGTAATCAGCCGCCGGGGCGAAGATATCTCCAAGCTCCGTGATCTTGAGGGATTGCGCATCGCGAGCTTCCCGACGGCATCGCATTATCAAACCCTTCTGTCTGAATTACGGGCCGAGGAAATCGATTTCATACCCGTGATCGCCGAAGACACCGGCGAACTCGCAGAAATGGTATCTTCCGGGCAGGCAGATGCCATGAGTTCCGGAGGAATCAGCGCGCTGTTTGAACTGGGTAATTATTCGAACCTGAATATCGCGTTTGCCATAGGGGGTGAAGTCAGCTTTTCCCATTGGTTGATCAGATCCGATGATGAAGTTCTGGCGGAAATACTAAAGCGATTTTTCCAATGGGCGCTGGTTTCGGGGGAATACGGTAAAGTGTGGGGGCGCCAATTCGGCTACCCCCTGGAAAACTTTCTGGAAATTATCGGGGCCCTACCGGAGTAAGGCTCCAGACCTAGACGAATTTGACAGCGGTGCCCCAGGCGAGGATTTCCGCTGCGCCGGACATCACTGCTGAAGATGCATAGCGGATGTTGATCACCGCGTCAGCACCAAGTTCTTCCGCTTCTTCAACCATGCGCTTGGTGGCGATGGCCCGGGCTTCATTCATCATTTCCGAATAACCTTTTAACTCGCCTCCGATAATGGTCTTCAGCCCGCTCATGATGTCCTTGCCGATATTCTTCGATTGGATAATCGAACCGCGAACCATCTGAAGGGTCTGGATTTCCTTCCCTGATACAAAATCAGTATTTACTAAGATCACTCTCGTCCTCCTTGTTGATCTCTTTAAAGCGTTGAATTGCCGCCGCGATAAACGCCGAGATTAGCGCAACGCTGCCGATGACGATCAGAATGCTGACCCAACGGGGAAACTCCGGCCGTGAAAAAATCCACCAGTAGAGATATCCGAATCCCCCGAAAATCGGGATGAAAATCAGCATGGTTAAAACCACGCCGGCCCGTTTCAACATTTTCCTGCCTCCTTCGTCCATTGCTTCGCTCCTGCCTTTCAGTACCACGTCGGCAATCATATATTCGAAACAAACCGTATCTCTATCAATTATATTGCTTTTGACGCATCTTCGGTGCACCATAATCGTATGATCCATGCATTGCTGTGGTTGAATATTCTTGCGCTCCTTTCCTTTGTGGTGGCTGTGCCCCTGATTGTGGTGACATGGGCCCGCAGCCTCTACCGCTGGACTAAACAGGCCATGTGGTATCTCGCCGCGATGACCCTGTATCAACTATTGTTCACGTTTCGTTTTTTCCTGAACATTTACGTCGAAAGCGCGTCGGCGTCGCTCATCACTGCCATTACTCTGATTACGGCCCTGATGTCAGCCTTCGCAGTGTATCTCCTGCCGATCCTGGTGACCCGCTATGTGGGGAAACGTCCCGGTCCTGCGCTTTATGCGATAGCGGTCATTTCCGCTCTGAGCCTTTTGCTCGGATCCGTGTTTATCAATAACCTGAGCCGTGACCTGATCAATGCCATCAATTCCGGCTATTACCTGTATATCATCTTCCTGTCGGCCTGGGCCCTGGTCCGCAGCCGGGCTTTGTATTTCTCTGCCGACGCCCGGGGTCTTCGATGGTTTTTCCTCATGCATCTGTATTTTAATGCGACTTTCCTGGCATACGTCCTCAGCGGCGGCTTTTTTCTGGATGGTGATATTCCCGGAGTAATCCTGCTGGTTCCGGCATATATCCTCTCCTGGGCCGCGATTTTCACTGGAATTTCGGTTCGAAGCTTGTTTTTCACCCCTCGCCGGAAAGGGTCCGCAGTCCCCGATGAATTTATTCATCGATTCGGTATTACCCCTCGGGAGCGGCAGGTCCTGGAGCAGATACTCCGGGGCAGCAGCAATCGGGAAATCGGCGAACAACTCTTCATTTCGGTACGCACGGTTGAGACCCACCTGTATCATGTTTTTGACAAGTGCGGTGCCGGAACCCGACTCGAATTACTTAACATGCTCCACAATCCTCCGGTCGAAAAAGACTGACATAAAGTTCCTTAATCCCTGCAACTTGCTGCGCGAACCCGGGGTTCAGTAAATTTACCGACTGCCGGATAACGAAGAATCAGTGGAAACACGTATATACGACTGCCGGATCTCCGGCGATGCTGAGACCATCTACTGTTCGGTCTCGGGACGACGGGGCCGGAGGAGGAAGTATGAGAAATAAACAAGTAAACGTTTCTGACCGCCTTTTCCCGACGCCGGTTTCTCAGGAACACTGGCAGGTGGAAACTTCAGCTGGAACCTTGTACGGAACCTTGGACCTTCCGGAAATTCCGGAAAATGCCCGGGTCATCCTGATGATCTCAGGCTCCGGTCCCACGGATCGGGACGGGAATTCTACAGTCCTGAGAAAGCCCAATGACAGCCTGAAGATGCTCGGTGGACACCTGGTTTCTCTGGGATTTGCGGTGTTGCGCTATGACAAGCGCGGCGTTGCGGCAAGCAGCGCTGCAGCGGGGGACATGGCCAATACCCGATTCGATGACATGGTGGATGATGCCCGTGCCTGGATCGATAAAATCGCCGGGGACCCGCGATTCGGCGATATCGGAGTACTGGGTCACAGTGAGGGCTCCCTAGTGGCCTTACTCGCTGCGACTGATGACCGGCGCGTTCGCTTCGCCATCTCGGTTGCCGGAGCAGGCCGCCCCATCGGACAGGTTATCAGGGAACAACTCCAGCCCCAGCCGGGCTTTATTCGAAAGAAAGCCCTTGCGATCCTCTCCGAACTGGAGGAAGGACGGAGGGTCGAAAAAGTCCCGTTCTACCTCGCCCAGCTTTTTGGCGCGGATCTGCAATCGTATTTTATCAGCTGGAATGCCCATGACCCGGCGGCATTAATGCGTGAGCTCGATATTCCGGTTCTGGTCATTCAGGGAGAGACTGATATTCAGACCGCGATAACTGATGCAGAGCTGCTGGCCTCGGCGGGAAAGGATGCCCGCCTGCACATCATTCCGGGCATGAATCATATCCTCAAGGACGCACCGGCGGGCCGGATCAGGAATATAATGAGTTACACAAAGCCGGGTCTCCCGTTGAGCTCGAAGCTCATCGAAGTATTGAACGACTTTTCCGAGAGCCTCGTTTGATGTTGGGTATCCGGTTCCGGGTCGATATGCATGAAAAAGCCGCCGGCTCAGAACCGGCGGCTCATTCGTCACCATCCGGGCGGAGAGCGGTAATCAGATCTTTTTGAATACCACGGTGGAATTATGGCCGCCGAAGCCGAAACTGTTGGACAGGGCGACCTTGATTTCCTTTTCCACCGGCTCGGTGTTGATGGTTTCGGGTTTGAGGGCTACC
>CAWZYW010000146.1:0-6354 GCA_963966255.1 uncultured Salinispira sp.
GTTATAACTCCTACCTGTGTCCCAATGTTTTATATGTGCTTTCTTCAGTCCTGTCGGTGGCGAAAGAATCGACTCTGCCGATGGGCAGAATCGGGGACAGAACCTCGGAATGGCTCATCATTATCTTGATCATCAACTCAGATGTCAAGTCTGTTAAATACACCCCGATATTTCAGGGTTTTTCGCCCGGCATCGGCTTCTACCAATGCCCGGATGTTTCCATATGCATCTATCAACGCGTGAAGCCCCGGCTCGAGCTCCGGAATACCCTCAGAACCGGAATCAAGAGGCTGGCCCTGATCTACCCAGCCAACCAGACCGGGAGGAAGATCTACGGCTGAAATCCCGTCGATCCGCTCTATCAGTTGACGCCCCCAGATTCTGGAACGCTCCAATGCCTCCGATGTGCCCAATTCGTCGGGCGATTGCGCCATGTCCACCGTGAACTCTCCGACCCTGGTTCGGCGAAGGGCTGAAAGATGCCCTCTGCTTCCAGCAGCCAGGGCGATATCACGGGCCAGGGATCTGATATAGGTTCCCTTGGAACAGGATACCCTGATTCGCGCCCTGCTGCCCGCTTCGCTGCGGTCGCCGTCCCATTCAAGAAGCTCCAGCGAATGTATGGTGACTTCCCGCTCGGGCATTTCCGGAACTTCGCCGTCCAAAGCCCTTTTATAGGCACGCTTTCCGTCGATATGCACCGCCGAAAAAGCCGGCGGCCTCTGGCTGATCGCACCGGTAAACCGGGGCAGAATTTGTTCGACGGTCTCTCTGTCCGGGGGCGCGGCCCTCTCGGTTACCGCGCCTTCGGGATCGAGGGTCTCGGTTTCCTCGCCGAATCGGATATCGGCGACGTATTCCTTATCCTCGGCGGTGAGGAACTGGACAAAGCGAGTGGCCTGGCCAATCAGCACCAGCATCAATCCGCTGGCGAATTTGTCCAGGGTGCCGGCGTGCCCCACCTTCTTTGTACCCGCGGCCCGTTTTACCGGCGAAAGCAATTGGAAGCTGGTGAGGCCGACGGGCTTATCTATCAGAATCAGACCCGGTTTCGTGCTCATCCCTGGTCAGTTCCTTGAGTTTATTCGTTATTTCCATTCCCTCGCTGATCCCACGATCGGGGAAAAAGCTCAGTTTGGGAGTGTTTCGGGTCTTCAGCCGTTTACCGAGAACGCTCTGTATGTATCCGGCGGCGGAATTGAGACCTTCTACTGCCTCATCAAGAGCGCGCTCTTCGAGAAATCCCGAAATTCTCACCTTCGCATACGCGAGATCGCGGGATACTTCAACCGAGCTGACGCTGAGCATGCTGGTAACCCGATAATCCTTTACTTCGCCCTTCATGATCAGCTCGCTGATAATCTGACTGATCTGGCCTTCGACTTTCTGAAGTCTGAATCCGCTCATAAGGTATCAGGCATCTCCGGCTTCAGGCGCATCGGCGGATTTGCCGCTTTTTTTGGCATTTTCCTTTTCGATCTCTACCAGGGTTTTCCCGAGCTTACGGGCGATTTCCTTGACCTCGAAGACTTCGATGATGTCGCCGACCATGATGTCGTCATGATTTTCAAGACCGACACCACATTCGTAACCGGAGGCGACTTCCTTGGCATCATCTTTGAACCGTTTCAGGCTGGACATTTTTCCGCTGTAAATCTCGTTACCTTCCCGATACAGCCGGGCGATACTGTTGCGGCGGACCACTCCGTCGGTAACGTATGAACCGGCGATAACACCGACCTTGGGCACCTTGAAGGTATCCCGGACTTCGACGGTACCGATGTGCTCTTCCTTGAGTTCCGGAGCGAGCATTCCTTCCATTGCCGAACGAATATCCTCGACCACATCGTATATGATGCTGTACTTGCGGATCTCGACCTTCTCCTGCTCAGCCAGAATCTGAGCCTGGCTGGTGGGCCTGACATGGAATCCTACGATAAGTGCATTTGAGGCGGCGGCCAGGTTGACATCACTATCGTTGATGGCTCCTGCGCCGGCATGGATGACCGACAATCGGATTTCCTTGGTACTGAGTTTTTCCAGTGCGCCTTTGATGGCTTCCACCGAACCCTGCACGTCACCCTTGATGATGATCTTGAATTCCTGGATGGCGCCTTCCTGGATGCTGTCGTAGAGATTATCCAGCGTGATTTTCTTCACGTTTTTGGCGGCTTCCATCTTCTTGAGTTCCTGCCGCTTGTCGCCGACCTGACGGGCCTGCTTCTCGCTTTCGGTCATCTGGAACGGATCGCCGGCGTCGGGGATGCCGGAAAGGCCGATGATTTCCACGGGCATGGACGGGGTGGCTTCCTCGACCGGTTGTCCCCGGTCATTGAACATGGCCCGGATACGTCCGGGATAGACGCCGGCGACAAAATTGTCCCCGACCTTCATGCTGCCCCGTTCGATGAGAACGGTGGCCACGGTACCGCGGCCCTGATCGATTTTCGATTCGATGATTTTCCCTTCAGCCCGGGTGTCCCAGTTGGACTGGAGTTCGAGCACTTCCGACTGAAGCAGTACGCCTTCCAGCAGTTCCTGGATTCCTTCGCGCTTCAGAGCCGAGATTTCGTAAAACATCGTATCGCCGCCCCAGTCTTCGGCCAGCAGCTTGTACTCGGAAAGCTGCTGCTTCACCCGTTCCACATTGGCTGCCGGAAGATCGACCTTGTTTATCGCGACGATGATGGGCACTCCGGCGTCCTGGGCATGGCGGATGGCTTCAACGGTCTGGGGCATAACCCCATCGTTTGCTGCCACCACGAGAATTACGATGTCGGTGACCTGCGCCCCGCGGGCCCGCATCAGCGTAAAAGCCTCATGACCGGGAGTATCCAGGAAGGTGATCTTCCCGCCCTTGGTTTCTACCTGATAGGCCCCGATATGCTGGGTAATGCCGCCGGACTCGCCTGCGACCACGTCGGTTGAGCGAATCGCATCCAAAAGTTTGGTCTTACCATGGTCGACGTGCCCCATAACGGTGACGATGGGCGGTCGGCCTTTGAGATCTTCGGCCTTGTCATCCTCGGTTTCGATGATGGTTTCGTCATACAGGGATACGATATTGACTTCGCAATTGTATTCCGAGGCCAGGATCTGGGCGGTCTCCGCATCGATCTGCTGGTTTATGGTTACCATCATGCCCATGCCCATCAGTTTTCCGATCAGGTCCGAAGCTTTGAGGTTCATCTTCCGGGCCAGTTCGCTGACGGTGATTACTTCCATAATGTCTATGGACTTTGGCACCGGATTGGTCATCTGGACGGATTTCTTCCGGTTGTACTGGAGCTCTTTTTCCTGATGCCGGTCTCGACGCTTGTAGTCCGAAGGCTTCTTGGACTTGAAAAATTTCTTGTTGGATCGCTGCTGATCGCCTACCGGAGGCGGTCCGCCGGTTGTCGATCCGCCGGGGCCGGGACGACGGTTGAAACCGCCGCCGCCGGCGCCACCGCCCTGTCCGGGTCCGCGGTTGTAGCCGCCGGGCCTTCCGCCCTGGTTCCCAGCTGGTCGGGGGGCTCCGGGACGCCCGCTCTGCTGCTGCCCGGGAGCCCGGTTGCTGCGGAATGCGCGATGGGGACGATCTCCCCGGTCATTCCTGCCGCCCTCTCTGCGGGGGCCGACATATTTGCCGCCGACTATGCCCTGCTTGCTGGGCTGATTGGCTTTGTCCGCACCTTTAGCGAGATTTCCGGCGGTTCGCGGCCCGGTATTCCTCGGCTTGTCCGGGGCTGCCGAATCCTTGGCCTTGGGGGCTTTAGGAGTATCCGCAGCGGGTTTCGTCTCGGAAGCCTTTACCGTCTTCTTCGGCGTTTCTTCGCCGACGGCCTTTGCCTTGGGCGCTTTCGCCTTTTCGGGGGCTGCTTCTGCGGGTTTTACCGCAGGTGACGCCGCAGTCTTTTCAGTCTTGGCGTCGGCGGTTTCGCTTTTATGCGTTCGGCGCTTAACCACTACTTTCTTTTTTGGTTTTTTAACTTCCGGAGACGGCTTAGCCGTATCTTTCCGGTGTTTTATGAGTTCTGCCTTTGGTTTTTGATCCTGGTCTTGAGCCATACCTATCCTCTGTACCCCTCACCTATTCGTCATCGTCTTCGTCGTCTTCTTCGATGATCTCAACCGTTTCGGCTATGATATTTTTTATCGTGAGAACATCGTCTTCATTCAGCCCGGGTATTGATTCGAGATCTGCATCCTCCATGTTAAGAAGGTCGACGATCTCGAGAACTCCCTTGGCCTTCAGCGTCTCGACTATGTGACCGGGAATACCTGGAAGCTCGGAAATTAGGCTGATTTCCTCTTCCTCTTCGTATTCTTCCTCTTCTTCAGCCCCATAGTATTGTTCTTTTGTATCATCATCAAGGGGGGGCTGCTCATCCTGATCCGATTCCGGCGCTTCGCCTTCAGCGCCTTCTTCGCCTTCCTCTTCGATGATTTCGAGATTCTCACGGATGATCCGCTGGAGAACCTGGACGTCATCTTCGGTGATTCCGTCCAGCTGGACCATTTCTTCTTCCGCAAGATCGATCAGATCTTCGATGTACTCGATATTATCCCGGTTCAGAATTGCGACCAGCCTTGGGCTGATATCCGGAAGCTCGGAAATGCGGGTGATCTCGATCTCCCCGCCGTCACTGAACAGATCGTCGAAGCCCTGCTTGTTGGCGACGGTGATGTCCATCTCTTCGAACTGGGCTTCGGTCTTCACGTCGATGTTCCAGTCGACCAGCCGGTTGGCCAGGCGGACGTTCAAGCCCTGCTTGCCGATCGCCAGGGAAAGCTGATCCTCGTCGACGATGGCAAGGGCATGCTTCCGCCCTTCATCAAGAACCAGCACCTGCCTTACCTGGGCGGGGCTCAATGCATTCTTGATAAGATCCCGCGGGTCGGTTTCGACTTTCAGGATATCGATTTTTTCGCCCTCAAGCTCCCGCCCCACCGCCTGGATCCGTACGCCCTTGAGACCTACGCAGGCGCCGACGGGATCCACGTCGAGGCGATTCGAATATACGGCGATCTTGGTCCGGTAACCCGGCTCGCGGACGATTTTGAATATCTCGACGGTTTTGTCGTAGATTTCGGGGACTTCCAGTTCGAAAATTTTCCGGACGAATTCGGTGTGGGTCCGGGTTAGAATGATCTGGAGTCCCGACGGGGTCTTGTTGACCTCATGGATCATGGCCTTGATCCGGTCATTTGGCCGGTATACTTCCCGGGGGCTCTGGTACCGCTTGGGCATAAGGCCTTCGGTTTTTCCCAGGTCGACGAAAATGGTGCCGTTGCGCTCCCGCTGGTAGTAGCCGATGATCATCTCGCCCTCTTTTCCCTTGAACTCGGAATAGAGAGTGTCTTTCTGTATTTCCCGAAGGGTCTGCCGGGCTTTCTGTTTGGCGCTTTGCACCGCCACCCGGTCGAACTCCGTAGGATCGATTTCGATAAGGAGTTCGTCTCCGATTTCGGCCTCGGAATTCAGCTGCTTCGCTTCATCCAGTTCGATCTCACTTACCGGGTTATATACGTCTTCAACGATCTCTTTTTGGGCGTAAATCGCGACTTCGCCGTTTTCGTCATCGAATTTCACCACGGCGTTGTCAGCCGTGCCATAGGTCTTTTTATATGCAGCAAGCAGAAATTCTTCGATGGTCTGGATAACCAGATCTTCCGAAATACCCTTTTCACTCACCAATGCGCGAATCGCGTCAGCCAAACCTGAAGCCATTTTAAGCGACCTCCTGATACACAAGTTGTGCTTTCTGAATTGTATTCCCCGGAATACGGATACGTTCTCCGGATTTGCTTTCAATAATTACTTCGGAGTTGTCGACCCCGATGATTACCCCGTTCACCCATTCACCGCCTGCAGGCAGAACCCGGGCCGGTTTTCCGGCGAAGACCCCGAACTCGTGCAGGCTCGCGATCTTGCGTTCGATCCCCGGCGAACTTACCTCCAGGGAGATATCCTGCGTGTTATACAGGACTTCCAGCCGCGGATGAACCGCCTTGCTTACCGTCTGGCAGTCGCCGGTGTTAATTCCGTCTTTGGAATAAATAATGCAATGTACCTGCAGATTACCCTTCACCGTAGCGGCGTTGGCATCAACCAGGATATATCCGAGACCCTGGACCACGGGTTGCAGTTGATCAAAGATAACCCCCGGCTTTTCCTGCATGCTGCTCCTTCCTTTTATATTCCGCCGCTTTCTGTTACTCGTTTCGACTCCCGGCGTTTGATCAGTGGCGGGGCTATAAAAAAAGAGTCGGAGGTGCCGACTCTTTCAAGCTGCGGAATCTCTTTTGTCTCGTTACTATATCACAAGCAGAATTCACCTGTCAATCAAACGATGTTTCACGGTTCAATCC
>CAWZYW010000147.1:0-6338 GCA_963966255.1 uncultured Salinispira sp.
CTTCCCGTTCCCAGGAATCGGAAAAGGCCCTGGCGCTTCTGGTATAGACGGAAATTTCATCGGTATCGGTGGACACCGCCACCGCCAGGCGGTCCTCGTTGGAACTGGCAGAAAAAACGGGAGGAATATTCTCCTGGGTCAAAGTCAACCCCGAGGCGAGAACAAGCTCTTCCGACCAGGCACCGCCATCATCGCTGATCCGATATGCCACAGACTGGATACCCTCATCCAGAAAGATTCGCTGATAGAACAGGTATATCTTCCCGTTGAAACTTACCGCCTGGGAAAAGCGGATATCCCGGGTAACCAGAACCTCTTCGGGCTCGAGGAAAATCCCCGTACCGGGAATCTCCTGTGAGAAAACGGGAAAAGACATCATCAGGAACAGACCCAAGTGAAGAACGGCAGCTTGTATGAATCTTATTCGGTCAGTCCTCGGCTTTCGCAAGTCATGTACTCCGCTGGTAAAGTTTCATTGCAGTTTACAGCCCGAGCTCATTGTACACATTTTCCCGTTCCTGTCTCAGGGGATAGTAATCCCGGTAATCTTCAACTGCCCAAAGCTGATCGAGAATGTCCTTCGCATCTATCCATCGTTCGGCGCGAATATAGACCTTGGCGGTTTCGAATGCCCGCTGGGCATCGGGAGGCAGGGTCAGTCTCGGCTCCCGACCCAGCAGCGTTTCAATTTCACTTCTCAACGAGGGAATCCGGGGAATGGTCGGGTACAGCGCCTCAGCCCGATCCAGAACATCGAGGGCCCGATTCAGTAAGTTATTGGCCCTAGTCCGGTCGGCAGTACGATCAGCCTGGTTTTTCAAGGATTCGGCATCGTTGACCAGGTCATTGGCCTGCTGGCGGCGAGCCACTAAGGCAGGATCCTCCCGGATTCCCAAGCGCACCTCGATGGTGATGATCAGATCCAGAAGCCGGGAATCCGTACGCAAACGATTTAGAGCCTCAATGTCTGCCAATAACTCCTGGGCTTCAAGGTCATCGAGTTGGTTATAATTCGATTCGGCATCATTCTCCCCGACCACAGAAATTTCGGTGGGAAGCTCAGAAATCCTTCCCCCTACATAATTGATATAGGCGGCGACCCACTCGTCATACTTCGCGTCAAAGGCGTCTTCATCAATCAAGCGCTCGAGCTGGAGGGCGATGAAGGCCGCTTCAGGGTTGGATGGCAACTCGAGGCGAACTGACGCGATGTGACTCCGGGCACGGGCGATGGCGGTGGTGGCCAAGGTCTCATTATCTGCCGCACTGGCATTCACGGCCTGATCGAGATACTTGCCTGCCTCATTCAGGTCATTCACGATCCTGCCATAGCGGGAATCGCTGATCGGGGGAATTTCCCGTCTGCCGGCTAACAAGATAGCCCGATCGATACGCTCTCGGTACTCATTGATAGTAACGCTCTCTTGCGTATTAAATATAAACCAGGCTTCCTCGGCGTCGATCAGGGCGTTTCTCGCATCGATATAATTCGGTGGGTTTTCCTGCAGTGCTTCCTCCACCTCCACGATGCGCTGATTGAAAACCAGACGGGCCACTTCGATTCGTCGGTTTTCCAGGGAAAGGCTTACCAGACCGAGGACCTCACTTCTTTCGTCGGCGATGTCATCATCCCAGTTCAGAGCGAGGGATTCGCTGTAAAAGAAATCAATATCCTCAAGGTACACCTCGAGCAGATCTATATCATCGGTAGTGGTGGTCTGGAGCAAAAGAGTTTCAAAATCCTGGCGACTCGCCCGGGCATCGCTCAGGAAGGCATTTGCTTCATCGAGCTGTTCCTGAGCGGCACGAATTCTGGGCTGCAGATCGTCGAGAGCCGCTTCTGCCTGTCGAACCAAATCTGCGCTATTTTCGTCAATATTGGTTATAAGCGGAGAAGTGCGAATGATCAGCGGCGCGTCTGATATCTGATCATTGAGAAATGCACTGATATTGGCTACGACCCGCAAATCCTCCTCAGCCTGGGTGTAACGCTCCAGGGCAGAAGCGGCATAGAACCGGGTCTCGGTGGTTACGACCCCGACGTTATCCACCTCGGTCTCGATCCCCGCCAGTTCGGTGTCAGCCTGCTCAGCTTCTTCAATCGCCCGGGCATATCGACCCGGAGCGCCTTCCTGCTCGAGCACCAGGTACTGATTGAAGTAGTCGATGGCCAGGGTCGTCACCAGGCTCACTAGCTCGGACATGTCATTTTCGCCGTTGTGCTGATCCCTGATCTGCGTGCCGATCTCCGCAACTCTCTCATCCACCGATTCGATTTCATTCACAAGCGTATCGAGCCCGGAAAGAAATACATCACTGAAATCCTGCAAATCATCGAACAGCACCAGGACTTCGTTGTAATTCTGAAACGCAAGCTGACTGTCTTCAAAAGTTTGCCCGGCAAGTCCCTGGTAGCGCAGGCCGTATGCCGCTAGGGCCAGACGGCCTTCAAGACGCGTCCCTTCAAGAAAACGCTCGGCAGAAGAAGACCGATCTTCGGCTTGAAGTGCCTGGATGAAGTCCAATGGGTCCTCAGTTGAAAGCGCCTCACCACCTTGCTGATACGCGAACAGCTGGAAAATAATTGAATTCAGCGCCCGCAGTGAAGGCTCAATTTCCAATACCGCCTGATAGCTACCGGTAATAAACGCCTGGTCGAAAATGTCCGTGTACTCGGCCCGCCGATTGTCGAAAGTCTCCAGCAGCGCATCAAAGCGCTGTCGGCTCAGTAGGTAGGTCGCCCCGGCAATCCCCTCACCCTCGAAACCTGCGGGGCCCGCGATAAACTGCTGAAGGAACTCCAGGTGCACCGAGTCGGTGACCGGAGCGTCCTCGGGCAGGAAACTTGGCAGCTGGGCACGAAGGTTTATCAGGGACTCTGCAGTGTCAAGAATGGCATCCCGCTGCTGGGAGAAGTTACCCAGCCCGCCAAACAGCGCGTTTAATTCCGGTACCAGTGCGAGATTTACCGAGAAATCCGCCGGAAGATTTATTACATCTTCATTTACCAGGCTCGGATCGGGTAGAAACACTGCATTGACTGATGCGGCGGCATTCGCTACGTTCTGTGCCCAGAGCTCATCTTCGGCAGCCAGATCGGCGATCTGGACTTCCACCTCGGTAGGAATTTCATCGACGATTTGTTGTTCATACAGCTCGCTGATGCGCTGTTCCGCCGCAAAGCGGATAAACTCCTCCTTCTGGAGCTCAAAGCTCGGATCGCTATTGCTGTACGCTTCCCCGACGTTTAAGCCCGACAGGGTCGTATACCGTTCGATGGCAGCCAGATAGTCCTGGTTCTCGATCAGCTCTCGAGCCTGGGCGATAATTTCGTCCCTTAGCCGGCGGTCTACCGCCAGCTTGATATTCGCCCGAATATCGCGGGTTTGCTGGCCCGCGGTATCCGGATACTCGCTACTGAGCTGCTCAAGGATATCAAGTGCGGCTTCTTCATCTTCTTCATCAAATACCGTATCCGGATCGTCATCAGTCGCTTCTGACAACAAATCGATCAAACCGCCAAGTAACTCATTATATCGTTCCCGGAGATCTCGCAGTTTGGCGATCCGCTGCTCCGCATCATCAAAATACTGTGGATGAAGGTACATGGCGATGGATAGGTTTTCAATTGCCAGGCTGTATTCCCGTGCATGGCGGAGCGCATCGGCAAGCAAAAGGCGGATCTCACTCAAGACCTGATCAGTACCGCGAACGGAAAATTCAAGCTGGTACAGGGTGATAATCGTGGCATAGTCGTAATGATCCGGATTACTCCGGTATACCTGAAACAAGGATAGAAGAAGATCAACCCCGAGACTGATGTCGTCCTCAGCATCGATTATTGTCCCTCTCCGGTCTCGGAACCAATTGGTGAGCTCCGCGGTTCCCGCCGAAGTTCGGTTCACAACTGCCTGACCACCCTCTTCTCTCTGGAGATATTGGGCCTGCTGTACCAGATATCGAGAAACGAATCCATTAATCAGCAGTTGGTCAGCGAACGAAGCAACAACGTACTCCCGATCCGAGGCAAAATTTGAGAAATTCAGGACAGGCGTGCTGATTCCCAAATCAGAACCGGTGGAATCTGTCAGCGTTGCGGTTTCCCTGGAGTTCTGCTCGTTCAACTCTTCAATATATTCGAGAAACAGGTTTTCCAGTTCGGCTTCTATATCCGGCATAGAGCTGGTATTGAGAAATTGCTTCCAGCCGCGCTCGTAGTAAATGTCCAGGGCTTCCTCTAGTAGATCAATCGCACGGTAAGCCTCGATTGTCGCCTGATCATCCAATAAATCCTGTTCCGCCTCATCTTCTGAACGGGAAGCCTGATTTCGAAGACCCTCGACCGTGGACAACAAATCCCGGGCCTCCTCCACCTGCTCCTCGGCCCCACCTCCGGCGTACAGAGCTCCCCCGAGAGCGAAAATGAGGACGAGAGCAGCTGTTATGCGCCGCAGAAAGGGCGATGATCGGGTCAGAGCAAAAACCTCCAATTGAGGGAAAAACACCCAGCTCTACCTATTAAATCGGAATATTCCGATAGAATCTTATGCATATCGTCGATATAATAGCAGAAGTTATGAGAAAAGTTCTCCCGATATTTTTAACAGTTCTAATGTATACGTGCCTCCTCGTTTTTTCCGCATCGGGACAGGAATATCAGGACTTTTTGAGTGATTGGTTTGAAATTTTTCCCGGATTATCCGACCCCACCAATACCGGCCTGACGGTGTTTCCGGTGCTGGAGATCAGCCCCGGGGGCGAACGGAGTAACCTGGGCAACGCATACACCGCCGTGTCACGGGACATTTCCTTTTTCGAATCCAACCCCGCCGCCAGCGCCCTTTTGGAGCGCACCGAGCTGGCCTTCCTCCACCGGAACCTGATCAGCGACGTCAGCATGGATTCAGTGATGTACAGCCAGCGATTTGGCCGAAGGGACCGGATGGGCCTGGGCTTCGCCGGCAAATTCCTGCACTTCGAGTTCACTTCGGTGGACGGCCGGGGCAATCAGCTGGCATCGGCCAACCCCACCGAAATGCTCATTGCCGGCAACTTCTCGGGAGTTCTGGGGAACAATCTCTTCGCATGGTCTGGCCTTGCCCTGGGCATCAACATCAAGCTGGCCTACCGGAACATCCCCTTCCGGCTCTACGATCTGGACTATATCAACCTGCCGGAGTATAGCCAGAACCTGTTCGGCTACATGGCCGACGTAGGACTGCTCACCCGCTTCAACCTCCTGAAAGGATATTCGGGACGGGATAAGAACTTTTCCGTCGGCCTGGCGGGGAAAAACCTAGGGCCTCCGGTGAAAGGAGAAGCTCTTCCCAGCGAGCTGAGCCTGGGTATTGCGTACCGCCCCCTGCGTCCGGTGATGATCAGCGCGGACATCAATTACCTCATGAACTTCGCCGAATTCAGCAAATCAGAAGGCCTGGGGTTCGCAACGGGACTGGACGTCCGTTTCGTAAATTTTTTCTCCCTGCAGACGGGCTTTGAACTGAGGGGGAGCAATCCACGATTTTCCCTGGGTGCGGATATAGAACTGGAACCGGTAAGCTTCATCGTGAGCTACACCCTGGATTTGACCACCGCGTCAAACAGGCTGGATAATTTTTCGGTGACGGCCAAACTGGATTTTGGCGACCAGGGCCGCCAGGAATTGCGGGCTCAGGTCGATGAGTTGTACATTCAGGCGCTCATCGCCCTGTCTAACAACGAGTATGAGAGGGTCATCGAGCTTTGCGACCGAATACTGGATGAGCAGGACGGGCTGGATCCGTACTTCACCCCGGCCCGCCAGACCAGGGTGCTGGCCCTGGTTTCACTGCAGACCGAACAGGATTTCGCGTCATTCAGCGAGACTACTGAGGGTCTGGCAACTGACCAGGAACCGACCGGGGAGCCGGAAACAGAAGCTCAGGATTAAGCTTCCGCAATAACGCTTCGGTAAAAACGAACAGCCGCTCTTCCCGACTGTATTTCCCTGGATTCAGACGGTTTCGCTCCAGATCGTGAAGGATCTGTCGCTTTCTCCGCGAGGAGATATCGATCTGGGCGGCCAGCTTCTCAAACTCGACGCGGGTTGCCGCTGATTCCAGATATTGCTCTATCTGCCGGGTCAGTTCGACGATCTCACTCTGGTCGCCTGAAGCCCCGGGCAGTCCTTCGTGAGGATCGGTTCGCTGATCAGGCATCCGGCTGCCGCTGCTCCACACTCCGTCGAAGCGCTGGAAAATGCGCTCGAAAACCTGAAGTGCCTCGCTCTGGATAAAATGGATCCGGTCTATGCGCTTTTTCAGGAGGATCTTCTTCTCCAGGGCCGGCCGGCTCACCTG
>CAWZYW010000148.1:0-6304 GCA_963966255.1 uncultured Salinispira sp.
AGATACCGCCGGTTATTCAGGCCCAGATCCCCGGGATTCTTGTGGGCCGCCAGGCAGGTAGGAACGAGATCCGGCAGTCCGGGACCGCCGGAGACTCGCTGCCCTCCGGGGACATCGCTTATCACTTCGAGCATTTTTATCTCGTTTTCCGTATCGAGACCGTAGCCGCTCTTCACTTCGGCGGTTGTTACTCCCCGGCGCAGATGCTGGTGAGCCCGGTGCCGAAGATTCTCCGCGAGATGCCAGGAATCGGCGTTTCGGACCGAGCGGACAGTGCTCATGATTCCCCCCCCGGCGGAGGCGATTTCCCGGTAGCTGGTTCCGGAAAGCCTTGCAGCGAAGTCGGCGCTGCGTTTTCCCGCCCAGAGCAGGTGGGTATGGGCGTCGGTCATTCCCGGGAAGGCGCAAAGCCCGGCGGGCACTTCCTCGACCCGTGCTGTGGGCCAGCGTTGCCGGAGCTGGTCGAAATTCCCGACTTCCAGGATTTCGCCCCCGGTGCCCGGCCGATGGAGTATGCCGGCGTCCCGCCGGATTATGAGCTCATCGTCGGATATGGGACCTTTCAGTGGCAATCCCTCCATGCTGACAAGCTCACTGAAGGGGCCGGTGAGCACCGCCGCGTCGTGCCGCTCAGAATTTGACATTCTGATCCTCACCGAATTTCCTCGCTTCTTCGTACCCTGCCGATGCGTGGCGGAATATGCCCATGGCCGGATCGTTATAAAGCACCCTGCGGATGCAGTCGGCGGCTCGGCTGCTGCCGTCGGCCAGAATGACCTGTCCCGCATGCTGGCTGTAGCCGATGCCCACGCCGCCTCCGTGGTGGAAACTCACCCATGTGGCGCCACCGCCGGTATTGGCCATGAGATTCAGCAGCGGCCAGTCGGACACCGCGTCGGTCCCGTCTTTCATCCCCTCGGTTTCGCGGTTCGGGCTGGCCACTGATCCGCAGTCCAGATGGTCCCGACCGATGACGATGGGGCCCTTCACCTTCCCTGATGAAACAAGATCGTTGAAAATAAGTCCCGCTTTCTCCCGTTCGCCCAGACCCAGCCAGCAGATCCGCGATGGCAGTCCCTGAAACGATACCTTCTCGCCAGCCTGAACCAGCCAGTTGATTAAATGGCTGTTTTCGGGAAACGCCTCGATCAGCGCCTGATCGGTTACCGCGATGTCTTCCGGATTTCCCGAAAGAGCTACCCAGCGGAATGGACCCTTCCCCTCGCAGAACAGCGGACGCACATATGCCGGTACGAAGCCGGGGTACTCGAAGGCCCTTGTCTCGCCGCCCTGGCGGGCGAACTCCCGCAGGTTGTTGCCGTAATCGAAGGTGTGTGACCCCCGGTCTTTTAATTCCAGCATAAAACCGACGTGCCGGGCCATGCTGCGGATGCTCAGAGACTTATATGCGCTCGGGTCCGTGCGGCGCAGTGCAGCGGCTTCATCCAGGCTTATTCCGTTGGGGACGTAACCGCCGATGGGATCGTGAGCCGAGGTCTGGTCGGTAAGCAGGTCCGGCGTGATATTGTCCGCAATGAGGCGTTGAAGCACATCGCCGATATCTCCCACCAGGCCTACCGAGAGGGCCCGGCCCCGGTCCCGGGCCTCAAGAACCCGGTCCAGGGCATCCCGATAATCATGGGTCAGTACGTCCAGATATCCGGTTTCCAGGCGCTTCTGAATCCGCGCGGGATCCACATCCACGCCCAGGAATGCGGCACCGGCCATGGTTGCAGCCAGTGGCTGGGCGCCTCCCATTCCCCCGAGTCCGCCGGTCACCACCAGGCGGCCGCTGAGGTCGCTGCCGAAATGCTTCCTTCCCGCCGCGGCGAAGGTCTCATAGGTTCCCTGGAGGATTCCCTGTGTGCCGATATAGATCCAGCTGCCCGCCGTCATCTGGCCGTACATCATCAGGCCCCGTTCATAGAGCTCATTGAAATGATCCCAGGTTCCCCAGGCGGGAACCAGGTTGCTGTTGGCGATATACACCCGTGGCGCCGAGGGGTGGGATCGAACCACTCCCGCCACCCGGCCCGACTGTATCAGCAGGCTCTCGTCTTCTTCGAGTTCGAGCAGATGTTCGATGATTTCGCGAAGATCCCCGGGGCTCCGGGCCGCCTGGCCGGTCCCGCCGTAGACCACCAGTCGTGACGGATCCTCTGCAACTTCCTCATCCAGATTGTTCAGCAGCATCCGAAGCGGCGCTTCGGTCTGCCAGCTTTTTGCATGGAGCTCTGAGCCCCTGGGTGCGCGGTAATGCGGATGGTCTGCGTAGGTTTTAATAAACTCCGAACTGTTCATGGTATTCTCCGTTCAAGTCGATATGATTGCGCAGGGCGCTTTCCGCGGCGGTGGCCGTCAGGGTACCGTCGGAGATCAGTTTCCGCGCGGTTTCCAGATCCCGGGCGAAAATCCGGTCTTCATCTGCATGATCGATGTGCTCCCGGATCATGTGGTGGCAATCTTCCAGGACCGGGCCTGATTTCAGGGGCCGGCGGAAATCGAAGGCCTGGGCGGCGCAGATCAGCTCCACGGCCAGGATCTTCTCCACGTTATCCACTACCTGCAGAAGTTTCCGGGCACTGATGGGACCCATGCTTACGTGATCTTCCTGGCCCAGGCTGGTGGGAATACTGTCCGCCGAGGCGGGAAAGCACAGGTTCTTGTTTTCGCTCACCAGGGCGGCTGAGCTGTACTGGGGAATCATAAATCCCGAATTGATACCCGTGTTGGTCATCAGGAGTTTCGGCAGGTCCCGGGCCGAGCCGTCCAGCAGGAGGTAGGTGCGCCGGTCGGAAATATTCCCCAGTTCGCTGGCTGCCACCACGGCATAATCCAGGGGGATGGCCAGGGGCTGGCCGTGGAAATTGCCGCCGCTCACCGCGCTGCCGTCTTCCAGGATGATCGGGTTGTCGGTTACCGAATTGGCTTCGGTCTCCAGAATCTGCCTCAGATGGGCCCATGCGGTTCTGCTGGCGCCGTGAACCTGGGGCACGCATCGCAGGGAATACGGATCCTGGACCCGGCCGCAATCCTCGTGATAGCTGAGAATTTCCGAACCCTCCAGGAGGGTGCGTATCCGCCGGGCCACCAGCTGATTCCCCGGGTAGGGCCGAAGGGCGTGCAGCTGGGGAAGGAAGGGCCTCACCGATCCGAGCAGCCCCTCCAGGCTCATGGCGGCGATCAGGTCTGCGCTGTCAAGCAGCCGCTGCATCCGTTCAAGACCGTAAATTCCCCATGCCAGCATAAACTGGGTACCGTTGATCAGGGCCAGGCCTTCTTTGGGTCCCAGCTGCAGAGCCTCTGCGCCGAGTTCAGACAGGACTTCGCTGGCGTCCCGGCGCGTTCCGGCGTACTCCACCACCCCCAGGCCGATCAGCGGCAGGAATAGATGGGCCAGGGGCGCAAGGTCTCCGGAAGCGCCTACCGAGCCTTGGGCCGGAACCATGGGGGTGACGTCGTTATCCAACATCCAGATCAGGCGCTCCAGGGTCTCAAGCCGGATTCCCGATGCGCCCATGCTCAGGGCCTGGAGCTTCAGCACCAGCATCAGCCGGGAGATGATCGTAGGAACATATTCCCCCATGCCGACGCTATGGCTCTTGAGGATATTGGTCTGGAGAGTCCGGGTTTCTTCCCGGCTTATCTTGGTGTCGCAAAGCGGGCCGAAGCCGGTGTTCACCCCGTAGACCGTTGCTTCCTGTTCGACGATATCCTGTACCAGGGCGGCGGAGCGCCTGATCCGCTGGGCGCCTGCTTCGCTTATGCGGCCCAGCTGCTCTCCACGGGCGATCTCCAGAGCGACCCCTGGCTTCAGATGTTGGTCTCCGTAGAGGAATAATCCGCTCATGCTTCTCCCTCCTTTCTGTCCTGCGGTGCGGAAGCGGCGAATGCCAGAATAAGCCCAAGGGCCACCGAAAGCAGGGCAGCGAACAAGGTGCGGTATGCCGCGGGAAGCAGGAAGGTAACCGTGTGCGCAGGCACCCAGAAAAACGGGATGGTCCTTGCGAAGACGAAGTTCCACATACGCTTCCAGTCGGTGTCCTGAAGCAGTTCCCGGGTATTCCAGCGCCGGAGCGGGAAGCTGCCGCCGTTTGCGGCGATGAAGCGGTCGCTGATATTATGGCCGAGCATCATGACCGGAGCGAAAAACAGGTTCATAAACAGGGATATCAGGAAGGCCCTGGGAATCGGTAAATCGAAGATCAGCAGTTCCGCCGCCCGGGGAAACGCCGCGGGAACGCCGTTTGAAAAGATGGCGAATATCCAGTAAATGACGATACCGATGAATCCCCAGATCAGCATTTTCGGGAAAGCGCCGAAACCTTTTTTGGCGTAGATGCCCGTGCGGATGCGGTTCGCGAGCATCTCACCGGCGGTGGCCAGCAGGGCGAATTTCACGAAGCTGATCAATACCGGCATCTGGGCATACGAGCTTTCATACAGCTGCCGGGTCTGGGGGAGGACGAAGAATCCCGTCAGCGCCAGGGCAGCGGCGACGGCGGCGAAATCGAACAGAAGGGCCATGGAAACTCCTCGGGAAGATGTTCCATTATAGGCCCGGCCTTGGGGATTGGCTATGAAAATTCCAATATATTGAACAAGGCTTGTCGCCGCTTATTCGGACTTGAGCGGACCAACCACCATCTCACGAAGAATTCCCACTGCTTCCGAAGCTTCCTCGGGTTTGAACCTTTGAGGAGGGTGGATGTACAGTTTCGCCTTCGCGGGGGTGATCAGCTTGTCTTTCTCGAAAATGGCCCGGGTATTCACCAGGGTCACCGGAAGGATGGTGGCCTGATTCTCCACAAGCATGCGGATTCCCGCCGAATTGAATTTCCCCGGTTCGCCGCTTCGGCTTCGGGTTCCCTCGGGAAAAAGCACCATGGTATGACCGGCGTTCACCTGGGCCGCAGCGGCCCGCAGAGCATCTATGGCGGCCCTCAGATTTTTCCGATCGATGAAGACGCAGCCGATGGCCTTCATCCATGAGGAAATAAAAGGCACTTTTTTCAGCTCGGCTTTCGCGATGAAGCCCAGGGTCCGGGGAATATATGCCATGAGGATCGGAATGTCCATGCTGCCCTGGTGGTTGCCTATGATGCAGAAAGCCCCTTCGTCGGGGATGTTTTCCTTTCCGACGACCTGAACCCTGGCTCCGGCGGTGGCGTTGTGCTGGCGGGCCCAGAATTTCGTCAGACCGTATACATATCCTTTCTCGGCATTGCGCATTCGGAGCAGCCGGAACAGGAACATTGGAATCAGAAGAGCAATGGACAGGAACAGAAGCAGCCACATCCAGGTGAAAAACAAAAACGTGTGTATCCATCGCAGGACTTTCATTGGCAACCTCCGCTGCGTTTACAGGGCCAGTATACTCCCGCCGGGGCCACCGGGAAAGGTGTAGCCGAAAAAAAACGGGCCGGCGATATGCCGACCCGCTGACCATTGCACAAAAGGCTTGTCCAGATCGCGTTACTCTTTCACGCCGCCGGCGGAAAGACCACCGACCAGCCGCTTCTGGATCGTCATAAACAGGGCGATAACCGGAATTGCCGTCAGCATGGATGCCGACATGATCCGGTCCCAGATGGCATTCTTGGAGACGAACAAACTGTTCAAACCAAGCGGAAGGGTGTAGATATCGCGATAGGATTTGAGGAAAACGCTGGCGAACAGGTACTCGTTCCAGGCGATCATAAAGGAATAGATGTATACGGTGGCCAGGGCCGAAAAGCTCAGGGGGATGATTATCCTGAATATGGTCTCGAATCTGGTGCAGCCGTCGATGAGGGCCGCCTCTTCGATGGAGAACGGAATCGAACGGAAGAAGTTCCCCAGCATGTACAGCGAAACCGGCAGGGTCTGGACCATGTAAATGATCAGCAAAGCGGCAAATGTCCCGACCTGAGTTCCCGCCAGGCCGAGATCCACGGCCATTTTATACAGGGGAATCAACAGTAGAATCCCGCCGAACATATATACGAACAGGACGCCCCGCTGGATAATCGCCCTCCCTTTGTATTGGGTCCTGGCGAAGGAGTAGGCTCCGAAGATCGCCAGAATAAGGCTGATCAGGGCAGCCACCGAGGATAGCAGGATGCTGTTGCCGAAGTATTTCAGGAAGGGGAAAACGTCTCCGGTGTCCTGATAGTTGGCGATAATCGCCTGCCTTTGTTCCCTGGTCAGCTCCGGGCTCTCTTCAAGCAGGGTGATTATGGATTCTGGGACATTCTGCAGGGACTGCCCGATACCCAAGAGTTCCTTATAGGCTTCGAAGTTCAGCTGGGTGGGAATCAGGGAG
>CAWZYW010000149.1:0-6284 GCA_963966255.1 uncultured Salinispira sp.
ACCCGCGACATTGTTGATCGTCCACCCGACTACGAAACCCTAGGCATCGATGTAATGAGAAATAAACTCCGCGTACATTTCATCTTTATGAATAATCAGAATCTTTTTCATGGCGGTGTTCCAACTCCAATCTTAGGCCGTGACGGTAAAACGAGCAAATTTCCAGTGAGCGAGCGCAAAAAAAAGGGGCTGTCTGAGAACTAACTCAGACAGCCCCCCATTTTCCTGCTCAAAGATGGGATCGGCGAAACTCGAAATTTTTACACGACCTTCGGAGCTTCGGCCACCATGCGCTTCACTTCTTTGGCAAGCTCGGTGCCCCGCTGCCGGATCAGGTCGATATCCGCGTCGCTGGGGGCGCCCTTGAATTCCACCGGCTCGAGAAAATCCCATCCGGTCTTGTGAGCTGCCATGAGCTCGTCCAGTTCCTTCTGGGCGCCGCCGGACCATCCGTAGCTGCCCATCCGGAATGCTTTCCGGTTCTTCACTTTCTTTTTCGCCAGTTCGTCAAGGGCGGCGAACATCGGCGGGAACATCTTGTATTCATAGGTCGGCATCGCCAGAACGATACCGGTGGAAGTCCAAACCGAGGTGAGAATGTCACCCAGGGGAGTTTCGGGAACCTGATGGACATGCACCTTCACGCCCTCGGCTTCCATAGCCTCGACAATGGGCTGAACGGTTTTACCGGTGTTACCGTACATGGATCCCCAGATTACCGTGACTTCTTCCTTGGCCGGGTTCTTGTCGTAGCTCGCATAGCGCTTATAGTCGTCGATGATCTTCTGGGGGTTTTTCCTCCAGACGATGCCGTGGCCGGGGGCGATGATCTTAACCGGGAGGGCTTCGACGGCCTTTATGGCCTTGTTCACCGGCAGGCAGAACGCCGCAACGATATTGGAGTAATAGCGCACTGCTTCGCGCTCGAAGAAATCGATCTCTTCCTGACTCAACTGATCATCATAAGGCGCGTCTTCGATGGCCCCGAAAGACCCGAAGGCATCACAGGGAAGCAGGGTACCGCTCTTGGTGTCGAAGGTGGCCATGGTCTCCGGCCAGTGCACGTTCGGGATATCGGCGAATGCCAGCACCCGGCCGTCACCCAGATCCAGGGTGTCTCCGGTTTTTACGGTACGGATATCCTGATCGATGCCGTAAAATGCGTCCAGCAGGGCCTCGCCCTTTACGCTGGTGATGATCTGGAACTTCGGACGTACTTTTTTAAAGGCCTCGAGCCAACCGCTGTGATCTGGCTCGTGGTGATTGACGATGACGTAATCGATGTCATTGGGGTCGAGGTTCATCTGCTCGAACTGCTCGAAGAGGGTTTCGGGAACGCCGTCCCAGCCGCATACCCCGTCGACGATGGCGATTTTCTCGCCCTTGACGATGTAGCTGTTCATGCTGGCTCCGTTTGGGATGGGCCACAGCCCTTCGAAAAGCAGCGAATTCGGCGCCGCATTGGCGGATAGACGGAAGATACCGTCGGTTACTTCAGTTACATGCATTCCCATACATTCTCCTACTCATTTATTAACTACCCGACGATGATCCGGAGGATCGACGCAGGATGGTACCGAAATAATACCTTAGTATTTCGATAAATTTAGAACCATTTTATTCAAAATGCAAGTAGAACCTTGGAAAATTCAGGGCAAAACACTCATCTATTTCTCACTGCTATAGTGTTTACTGTCGGCGAATCGGTTGCCTTATCCTTCCGCAGATCGCAGCAGGCGGGTCAGTTCGCGGTCGAAGGTTGCGGAAAACGCCTGGATCTCCCTGGCTGAAAAACTGCGGTCTTTTGCGCTCTCAAGTCCCATGGCCCTCAGTTCTGCCATAAAATCCCGCTCGGATAAACGGGGTCGGATATTTTCCTCGGTGTAATGGGTTCCGCGGTCGTTTATCACGTCGATGCCGCCTTCGACCAGGCGGGCTGCAAGGGGAATATCCCTGGTGACCACCAGGTCGCCGGCTTTTGCCTGAGATACTATTTCATCATCGGCGGCATCCGGCCCGGATTCCACCAGCACCATGCTGACCCAGGGGCTCGGGGTCACGGGAATATCGATAGCGGCGACAAAACGCAAGGGTACCTGCCGGCGGTGGGCCGCCTTTTCAATGATCTGCCTTACCCGAACCGGACATGAGTCGGCGTCTACGAAAATAGTCAACCGGCTCCTCCCGTCAGGTCAGCCCGGATGGTGGCCAGAGCGAAACTGCTTTTTTCCGCGCTCCGCAGCAATATGTCAGTATCCCCTGCAGGGACGAAGCAGCCCTGGCCCCGTTTCAAATCCAAAACCGCTCCGCCCTCTTCAATATGAATCTTCCCCTCCCTGACCAGAATGATTGCCGGACGGGTTCCAAGCCCGGAACTGCTGCGAAAATCAGGATGCTCCGCAGCACCGGGGCGCATCCAGGCAATCTGGAATTCAGCGAAGGGACTATCGTACCAGCCGTCATCGTGGGCACGGCTGACAAGCGGCGGGCTGTCGGTGAATCGCAGGACCTTCAAGAGCTCAGCCACATCCACATGCTTGCCGGTACAGCCTCCCCGGAGGACATTATCCGAGTTGGCCATAATTTCGAAGCCGGTACCCCGCAGATAGGCATGCAGCAGACCGGCGTCCATGTACAGAACCTGGCCGGGCTTCAATAGAATGACATTAAGGTACAGCGGAGCCAGGGCTCCGGGATCATCGGGAAACTGCCGGTTCAATTCGGCGATCCAGTACCATCGGGGATCGTCATCCCGCAGAGAAACGCTTTCGGGAATTTCCGCCAGCAGCTCGGACAGAAGGGCGAGCTGGTCTTCCCTGGGAGCAAGCATAAGACGCCGGTAAAACTCACGGAGCCTGGGATTTCCGTCGCCGGAACTGCGTGAATTCCCGGTTTCCGGCGCATTCTCCAAAGCTGAAATCAATTCGCCGGAAAGGGTTTTCGCACCGGCGGAACGCAGGCCTTCGGCGATATCCTCAGGAGACCGGAAACCCGAAAGGGCCCAGAAATCCTCCAGCGCCAGCATGCCCTCGGGCTTGTGATTGTCGTCGCGGTAATTGCGATGAGGCGCATCCCTGGGTATGCCGTCCCTGTCTTCCCGGGCAAAGCCTTCCTCGGCCTGCGACTTACTGGGGTGGGCCTGGATCGACAGCCCCTTCTCGGCGGAAAGCACCTTGAACAGGAAGGGTAATTCTCCGCCGTAACGATTCACGAGTTCCGGGCCGATCAGTTCATCACCCCGCTCGCCGAGCTCTTCCCGAAGGGTCCGGCTTCCGTCACCCACCAGGCTGGGTCCCCGGACGTGAGCTCCATACCAGAGTTCGGCCACCGGTTCCCCTCCTGGATTTGGGATACCGAGGATTCGCGTAACCGCTTCCGCGCTGCCCCAGGGATAGCGCATAACATGCGGGGTAATTTGGAACATCGATGACCTCCTGAAGCGGCGTTTTTTGGCAAGGCCGATTGAAAACGCTTATAGTTGATTATAGAAAAGCCCTCGGGCTTTGTCGAACCGGAGGTAGCATGCAATACAGCGAAGTTCGACGACTCATCGATTCATCGGGGTTCCCGAATCGCCTGATAACGACCCTGGGTTTGAATCAGTCATCCATGGACGAGCAGGATATCAAGTCCCTGCCGGAGCGCTATCGCAGCCTGTGCACCGACGCTGCTGAGCTCCTGGCCTTGGGAGAAGATGAAGAGGTGCTGGTCTATAGTTCTCCCGGCCGCCTGATGTATGCCGGAAACCACGCAGAAAGCTGGGCGGGCAAAAGCCTGGGGGCAGCGGTAAACCCCGATATTCTGGCGCTCATAAGGATCCGTGAAGATTCCCAGGTGGTGCTGTATTCAGAAGGATACGAAAAACCCTTTCATCTTTCTCTGGACGATCTTGCCCCCCGCCGTGAAGACCGGGGAGAAGCCACCGGGCTGATTCGCGGTGCCGCTTCGGTACTCAGCGAAGCGGGGATTGCGCTTCGGGGTTTCGACGCATATCTCAATTCCCGGGTGTTGCCCGGAGGCGGCCTGAATGCCTCGGCATCATTCACCGTACTCATGCTGCATTGCCTCGCCGCAGCCAACGGAAGCCGGGGAGAGCATCCCCTGGCCGACCGCCCGCTGGAAGTCGCAGAAATGGTAAAACGGGTTGAAGAAGAATATTTCGGCGAAGAAGCGGATATGGCCTCGGCAGTCATCGCATGGAACGGGGGCCTCCAGGTCTGTCAGAACGCAGGGGAGTTCGACGCGTCTCGCATCGAACAAAGCGCCGGCTTATTCGATCGACGGCAGTATATCGTGGACAGCCTGAACGCGGGTCTTGGTACCGAGGAAGCGTATCGCCATCTCCATGAGGAGCTGCGCAAAATCCATACCCTTGGAGATGACGATATTCTTAACCCGAGCCTGCTCTCGGACTTTACCCACGAAGACATCGTACTCATTCATTTTTTCCGCACCGAAGAATACCGGATCCAGCAGATGGTACGGGCTCTGCGCGGAGGGAACAAGGCGAGGATGGATTTCCTGCTTCAGGAATATTTTCACGAATACCGGCATATCCTGAACCTGGTGCACCGCAAGAGCGGGAATTTCAATGATAAGCTGGAGCTGCTTCACAGCATCCTCTCCATCTACAAGCAGCGTGAAAGCGTTGAGCTGATCCATGGTCCTTTCGGCGCGGGAATTGATTCCAAGGCATTCTTCCTGATCGATGCAGCCCGGGGGCGGGAGTTCGAAGAGATTATCGGGAACTTTTTCGATTATCTCAGCATCATACCGGTATTTCCCCGGGAGAAAGGCTGCGTAAGGGTTTTCTGAGCTATCGTGGTTTTTGAGTGTCCAGGTAAGCATTATATAGTGCTCCGAAAACAGCTGATATTCTCTGAATAATTCCTATAACCGGAATGAGTTAGGGATAGAGAGCCGCTTCGAACCAAAACAACCGGCCAGAAAAGGTGGCTGTGAAACGAGATAAGGAAGAAAAATCAGCTGTTTTCGGAGCACTTCAAAAGCATTAAAAATAGGTTCAGTGATTATAGACATCCCGGCTGATATCCGAGCTGCTCACAAGACGGTCCATCAGGGCATTCTGAGCTTCGCACATGCGGTTCAGATTATATAACAGCACCAGGCTCTTCTCGCTGTAGGTCAGGGCACTGGGCAGGTGGGCACCCGCGTCGGCAATGATCTGATCGAGGTCGCACATGTAACGGCGGCGAAGCTCGCACATAAAACTCTTCATGTCCTGCTGCAGCTCGAAAAGCTCGTGAAACGAGATATTCTGCTCTTTCACGAAACGATCGAGATCGCTGGTATTCCAGGGATCGAGAAGCATGGGGTAAAAAATCTCCCGGATGCGGAGCTTTTTTAAGGTAGCCGTCAGATATTCGGAAAATACTCCGCCAAATGCATGGTGGAGTTCTTCCAGTCCGGGAGCGCGCTTCTCCAGGGACTCGATTTCCCGTTTGAGATTCTCCATAAAACTACTCCTGATGTGCCGCTGTCAGTCTTTCCACTGAACTTCGATAGATTCTTCGGGTATACGCTTCTTCACAATTTCCATGAGATTGAGAATTTCCGATTTGCAGCAGTTTACGTCTTTGTTGTTTTCCAGTCTCTGGGCGAGTTCTTCGGCGAATTCCTTCACAGTTATGGTTTTGGTTGACATGGTGCCTCCTGAAAATGGGTACACCATCAGTATAGGACCGGTAAAAGATTGTTGCGAGGTTTTTTTATAAGGTGCCCCCAAAACGGCTGATTTTTAACAGACCTGCATACGCTCTTGGTGGGTCAGGATTCCTTGAGTGAAAGGGCGATTCGCCTGCGACCCAGATCCACTTCAATGACCTTGACGGTAAGCGGTTGCCCGAGGTGAACAACTTCACCGGGATCGCTCACGAAGCGATCGGCCAGTTGACTGATGTGGATCAGCCCGTCCTGATGCACCCCGAGATCCACAAATGCACCGAATTTCGTGATATTCGTGACGATCCCCGGCAAGCGCATTCCGGGCTTCACATCTTCCAGAACATGAACGTCCTCGCTGAATGAAAATTCTTCGAAATCCTCCCGGGGATCCCGACCCGGTTTCGCCAGTTCGGCCATAATGTCATTGAGGGTCGGCAGACCGACCTGGTCGTCCATGTATTCCTGCAGATTGATGCGCGCACGGCGGGCCTCATCGGCCATCAGCTCTCCAAGGCCGCAGCCCGCGTCCCTGGCCATGCGTTCCACCAGATTATATCGTTCCGGATGAACTGCCGAAGCGTCCAACGGATACGGTCCGC
>CAWZYW010000150.1:0-6264 GCA_963966255.1 uncultured Salinispira sp.
GGACGTCGGCAGCCCGGTTCTGGACATCAAGCCCTATCTGGGGGCCACAGATCGCATTCGAAACCCATCCTTCCCCGAATGGTGCTGCCAATGGCCATCCTGGATGGAAGATTCGGCCAATTTCGATTGGGGTAAAGTTTTCGAAAACGCACGATAGCTTATACCCGTAAAAATCGGGCAGGTCTCCTCGGCAATCGCCGGAACCGCCTGGAAAAGTGAGGATCGCCGATGGAAAACATCATCGAAGTGAACCAGTCAAACATCGAGACCGAGCATATCTGCTGTGCCATCGGCAACGACCCGGTGAACCGCAGGCGGGCGGATGATAAAAAAGCCTGGATGGACCAGCGCCGCGGCGACGGGCACCGGTTTATCAAGGCGGATCTGAGAGGCAAGGTTTTCGCGGAGTTCGAGCCTGCGGAAAATGCCTGGGCACCGATCCGGGCCGATGGATATCAGTTTATTCAGTGCCTGTGGGCTTCCGGGCGCTACCAGGGGAAAGGCTACGGCCGCGAGCTCATCGATCGGGTGAAGACCGAAGTCCTGGCCGCTGACCCGCATTGCAGGGGGCTGGTGATCATCAGTTCGAATAAAAAGCGGCCGTTTATGGTAGCGCCGGGGTTCCTGCATGCCATGGGATTTTCACCGGTGGATCACGGCGAACCCTGGTTCGATCTGTACGCCCTGAAATTCGATGTGGATGCTCCCGATCCCCGGTTTGAAGATCGGGCGCGGCAAGCCGAGATCATCGGTGAAAACGGGGAGAGACCAAAGGGATTCGATTTCTTCTACAGCCGGGGATGTCCCTTTAACGCGGATTTTTCCCGGTTGATGGCGGATATGGCAATGGATGCGGGCTTCGAAGTCAGGCTCAATGAAATACACAGCCGCGAGGAAGCCCTGGCCCTGCCCGTGGCCTGGGGCCTGTTTTCGGTGTTCTACCAGGGGCAGTTCGTGAACAACGCCATCTATCCCGGCAAAAGTTGGGAGAAGTACCTGGCCGGGCTGGATTGATCAGCCCATGGCCAGTTTTGGCTTTCGCGATTCGTCGAACAGGCCCCAGTGCTTTTCCGCTCCGTCGGAATCTCCGGCCGCTCCCTTCCAGGGTTCATCGAATGCTTCAAAGAACAGTACGGTGGTTCCGGTCTGTTCGGCCCAGGACATCAGCTCCGTGAAATACCGCTTCTGCTGCGGCTCTCCGGCCCGTTCCCCGAATTCCCGGGAAACCGTCGCCCAACCGGCCTCGGCCAGAATGATCTGCCGGTTCGGAAAGACCTCGAAAGCCATCTCCATTTCCGCCTTCGTGATGGACATGGCGGCCTTGATATTCGCTCCGATCCATACCGGATAACTGTGGACCGCCAGGAAATCGACGATACTTGCCAGCGCCTGCCCGAACTCTACCCACCATTGCACATTTTCCGCAACGGTCACCGGCTGGGCGATGGCCTCTTGAACCTGTTTCACATATTCGATGGTTGCTTCCAAGTTAACCCCATGGTCATTCCAGTCCACGAGAATTTCGTTTCCTACATTAACGGCGATTACCACATCCTCAATTGCTTCGCCAGGGCAATCCCTCTCTGAATTTCATCCTGATTACTTTTTGCGTTCGCAATAAGTTCACTTTCCGGAATCGGATCATTGAGCCATTCGCAGGTTTCGTGATTGCTGATTTCGGCTTTCAACCAGATGCCGAGCATAACCTGCAGTGGCAGGCGCTCTTCCCGGATGATGCTCAATACCATCCGGGAATTGGATCCGCTGTCATATACCCGAATAATACCGAAATCGGATTTTGCGATGATTCGAAGATCTTCAAGGGTCTGCTCGTAGCTGGGATTTACCGCTCCGCTTCCCCGATCAGGGTGCTGACCTTCACGGAATCCGGAATAACATACTCCACGGACCACTCCCCCAAGAGGCCGGTTGTTGATGTTCATTTTTCCACCTTTATAAAGTTTCGAATATAAACTAATATATAGTATACACTGGATTTCAGACGCTGAAAAGTCCGAAGAACGGTTGACTTTGAGCTGTGCTGGGTAAAAGATTGAGCCGGTTATGGAAAAAAATTTACTGCTACAAGGAAAAACGATCCTCGTTGTCGACGACAATGAAGACAACCGGCAGCTACTGAAACGTATCCTCAAAAAGGAAGGCTATAACGTCAGGCTTGCGGCCGACGGCGAGTCTGCCATCATGGATTTTCGAAAACATCAGGCCGATATAATTCTCCTGGATATCCAGATGCCGGGAACCGACGGTTTTGAAGTCTGTCGTGCAATCAAGGCGGATAACAGGGGTGCCGATATTCCCATCCTTTTTATGTCGGCAGCGGACGATATCGAAAACATTACCCGCGGTTTCGAGCTCGGGGCGATAGATTTTATTCCCAAGCCATACCATGCGAGAGAAATAAGCGCGAGGGTGAGAAACCATCTCATGGCACGCATCGCCCACCAGCAATTGGTTCATCTGGCCAGGCAGCAGAGCATCGGATACCTGGTAATGGGTTTGGCCCATGAAGTGAATACGCCATTGGGCACCGCAGTGACCGCTCTCAGTATCGCCTCCGAAGAAACCCGGGATCTTGAGAGCCGTACGAAGGAAGGCGATGGGAAAGCCCAGCTGGGCAGGATCAGCGAATCCCTGGTAATTCTTGGAGACAGCCTGGAGAAACTCCGCAGCCTGCTTGGCACTCTCGACGATTTGAACCTGCAGCAGGGGGATGATCCTGCGGCGGAATCGGATATTGGATCCTGCATTGAAATGGTGATGGCATCGTTCCGCACTGAGCTCGAGTCCAGATCCATTACCGTTGAGACTGAAATTGATGCCGGCTTATCCGCCGGCATCGCGCCACGGATCCTCGTCCAGATTATCACCAGCCTGATTCAGAATGTGATCCACCATGCATTCCCGGAAAAATGCGAAGTTGAATATCCCGTCCTCAGCATATCTGCTGCGGTTCACGGTCAGGGATTGTCAATCGCGGTGCGCGACAACGGCGTCGGCATTGACGAAGCCATCCGCCCACTTATTTACGAACCCTTTGTCACCACCAAACGAACCCAGCATCATCTGGGAATGGGGATGTATATGGCACATAGTGCGATTTCCGCAGCCCAGGGATCCGTCTCGATCCAAAGTCAGGCAGGGGAGGGCACCGAAGTGCTAATCAATCTGCCTCGAAGCAGGAAGTCAGACCACTCTTGAGCCTTCGGCCGGCTTCAGAGAATGATGGTGAATGTCGTCCCCACGCCAATCTCAGATTCGCAGCGGACCTCGCCCCCGTGAGCTTCGACAATGATATCATGGGTCATCCCGAGCCCGAGACCGGTTCCTTCGCTGCTCGGCTTGGTTGAGAAAAACGGTTCGAATATCCGCTTTTGAATCTCGGGTTCGATGCCGGTGCCGTTATCGCTGATCCTGATAAATATCCGATGGTTCTTCATTTCCGAGTTGATGACCAGTTGCGGCTCGAAATTCGGATCTTTCGCCTGGCGATAGCGAAGCGCATCAACCGCATTGCTGAGCAGATTGAGAACCGCCCTCCCGATCTGGGTAAGGTTTCCCCGATATGAAGGCAAGTTCCGATAGAGATCCTTGCTGATGGCGAATTGAAAATCGGGAAATTTGCTGCGGTAGCTATGGTATACCAGTTGGATCTGCTCTTCCAGGATGTCGTTGATGCTGCCGGTTTCGATGATTCCCTGATCTCCTCGGGCTTGCTTCAGAATCCCGCCGATAATGGAGTTAGCCTGGGAGCTTTGACGGTGGATGCTTTCGGCGCTGGATTTGAGGGTAGCGATTTCCTCAAGGATTTCTGATTTTTGTTCTTTATTTATTTTATTTGCGGGATCGGTAATCATCTTCTCAAGATCTTTCAGGCTTTCCATATCGAGCATGGCGAAATTAATAATGGAATTCAACGGATTCCGCAGTTCATGGGATATTCCCGATGTCATTTCTCCCAGGGCCGCCATTTTCGAGGTACTGCTCACCTGTAGCTTCATGTTCTGGAGATTATTGAGCGTGAAAATCGTGTTTAATGCGCTGCTGATGAGACCGGGTATCATATTGTACATGATGCCATGTACCTGCGCTGAATACTCCATGGCGATGATGCCATAGTGTTCCCTGCGGAAATAGAGGGGGAAAAGGAGCATGGTACGGGTTTCGTTGACCGGGAAAATCGGGTTGGCCATGAATTCGTCACTTGGAACCATGGATTCACTCGGGTCAATGGTGATCTCACCTGCCTGATTACCGGCAATAACTATTTTCAGCTCATGAGGCAGATCTTCCCGGGCTTCAATATCGAACCATCCTGAACCGTAGATAGCCAGGACGAATCGACCGATGCCGAGTCCGGGCAGATGCTTCGAAATATAGGTCCTCAGACTCAGTATGTTCTTCGAACTGTTGACGTCCTGCGAAAAATATTTAAGCCCGAGCATCATGGTTTGTAAGTCCTGCTCCCTTCCGGAGTATCGGCGCTGGATCGATCGATTTAAAAACGTCATCCCCTGATGAATCAGCGTGTCCAGCCCCTCGAGCATGGCATCTCCGCGTTTTATGGTGCTATGGGCCCGATGATGCAGCCCGATCAGAAATTCCAGATACATGCTCATTTCAAAGAATGACCGAATTCCCGAGCTTATATGCCGCAGCGTTGCCATACTCGCACCGTCGGCGTCTTCGCCTGGCGACAATTCTGCGCGAAACGCATTCAACAGGTCGCTTGCGTTTTTCTCGAATCCCAGCGGCCTCCCGAAGGGTGAAAGTCCCGGTTCGGGATTTTTATATTCTTCGAGATATTCCTCCAGGAGATCCGGCAGGTTCCGGGATTCATCGTTCCCGGCTGCCAATCCATCTGCCGACTCCGATATTCCCGGCAGGAATTTCGCACAACCGCAGCTTTCGCGCTTCACCATTTTCGTTTCCACGAATCGTGGAGGGTTCGAATCGGGATGGTCGATGCGGTCAAGTATGTTGCGCAATGCCAGGCGGCCCTGTGCCGGCAGGTCCTGGCTGACAGTGGTCATCGGAGTGCTGTGAAACATCAAATCGGCGGTATCGTTGAATGTTACCAGGGCGATATCCTCGGGTACTCGGAGATCCCGTTCTAGTAATGCATCGTAGGCAGCGACCGCCATGCCATCGCTGATGGCGAAAATGGCATCCACATCAAGCTTCCGATCATCTATAAGGATTTCCACCGCCCTGATTCCCGAGGGATATCCGAAGTCTCCGGCGACCACCAAATCCTGATTCAAGGGAATACCGTGGCGCTCCAGCGACTCAATATATGCCTGCGTTCGAATCCGGGCTTGATAGTTGTCCTCGGGGCCGCTTATGCAGGCGATGCTTTTATAGCCGTGATGTTCGATCAGGTGATCCATCATCTCATAAATGCCACGGCGGACATCCACTTCAATCATGTCCGCCCCTTCAATGGGGTAATCGATTACCATTCTCGGGAGGTTTTCATAGCTGCGGCAAAATTCCTCAAACTGCGTTCGGGATATTTCCCGTCCGAGATCCCCGAGGATGATGACAGCGTCGGTATTTTTCCCGGTGACATGGGAGTAGAGCAGGTTTTCCCCGGTGATGAACTGGCGGGAGGGTATCAGACTTCCGCCCATAAATATGTTGAGCAGCACGTTCTGATTCCGGGCTTCATCGAGCATGCCCGAAAGAATATCCGTGTAGTACTTGTATTCCACGCTGTTTACCAGAAAGGCGATCCGTTTCGCTTTTGCCGACGCGGTTTGTCCGATACTCATATCATCAACTATACCGCATTAATATATTCTCAGCAGAAACTTTCCGGTCGGCTTCCTTGCAGCCCGGCTAAAGTCATAGTAGGCTTGATTCGGAGGCCGTCCTGATGCTTTACAACGAATATGGAAAAACCGGCGACATGGTTTCCCGGATCGGGTTCGGGGCGATGCGATTCGCCGATATTGATGACGAGGACCGCTGCGCAGCCCTGGTGCTCCGGGCCTATGAACGGGGCATCAATTACTTCGACACCGCCAAGGGATATTTCGGGGGAAAAAGTGAGGAGCGCTTAGGGCTTGCATTCAAGGAAATGCAATCACAGAGATCCGAAAAACCGTTCTATGTATCAACAAAAACCACTGCCCGGGATCCCGATGAGATTTTCCGGGATTGTGAGGGCTCCCTTGAGCGGATGGGCCTTGATTACATCGATTACTATCATGTCTGGTATCTCACCAGCCTGGAGGAATATGA
>CAWZYW010000151.1:0-6257 GCA_963966255.1 uncultured Salinispira sp.
TCCTGGGAGGCATCAGCTTTGCGGTGATCATCAATCTCGGGGCCATGGCGGGACTGCGTCCGGCCGGACGGCAGGCTACGGATCCCGGCTCCGGCGGAAAGGCCCGTACCCGGCTCAGTCTGAACAGCAAAGTAGTGTTAAGCACCACGGGCATCTTGCTTTTAGTCAGTACATTGCTGATTTATTTTTCGGAACACGGCAACAGCCTGGCAGGAGATTCCCTCGGCGTGCAGTACATGGCTGCGTTTTTCCAGGCGGTGACCCTGCGGACCGCCGGCTTCAATACGGTGAATTTCGCGACATTTTCCTCGGCGGCGATCTGGGTGAGTATCCTGTTCATGGTCATCGGTGGAGCGTCGGGGTCCACCGCCGGAGGCATCAAGGTCAACACCATCGCGGTGATTTACGCCTACCTGCGCTCCCGGTTTCGGGGGCAGAACCGGGTTCTGCTCTTTAACTTCGCCCTGTCCCGGAATACCGCCAGCAATGCGCTGGTTCTTTTCGTGTTCGCGGTATTCGCGGTAAGCGGAGGGTTTTTCCTCCTGCTGCTTACCGAGCGGGGGGATTTCACCGACATCCTTTTCGAGACGGTCTCGGCATTCGGAACCGTGGGCCTCAGCCGGGGCATCACCGGCGACCTGTCCGCCCCCGGCCGGATGATCGTGGTATTGCTGATGTTCGTGGGCAGGATAGGGCCGCTCACCCTGCTAACCGCGCTGGCGGACCGGGAGCTTCGCTCCGACGTCATTTATCCCGAGCAGGAAATTCTGATAGGATAGGCTTATGGCAAAAATCAAGGATCTGGTATTTACGGTAGTTGGCCTTGGCGCTTTCGGCATGAAGGTGTGCCAGGTGATTTCCGAGCGGGGCGGGAAGGTCATCGCCATCGACGCTTCGGAAGAACGGATCAACCGGGTGAAAAACCTGGTCACCCAGGCGGTTATCATGGACGCCACCGATGAAGAGGGTTATAAGCGCCTGTCCCTGGAGGACAGCGACGTGGGAGTGGTGGCCATCGGCGATAATGTCGAAGGCAGCATCCTGGCTACGGCCCTGCTGAAAAAGGCCGGTGTGCGTTACCTGGTGGCCCGGGCCATCACGCCGGTGCACCGCCAGGTCCTGAGTCAGATCGGCGCCGATGAGGTCATTAACATCGAAGAGGACATGGGCGAACAGCTGGCGGTCAAGCTCATCGCGCCGCAGATCCTCGACCTAATCCCTATTTCCGAAAGGATCAGCATGGCAGAAATTTACTGCCCCCGCGACTTCGTCGACAAGACTCTGGCGGATTTGGATCTGCGAGGCCGGGTACGGCTCAACGTGGTGGCCATAAAACGCGACAGTGTGGAAGTGGACGAACTGGGGAATCCTCACAGCAGCGAGGAGTTGATTTTCCCCCAGGCTGAAGTGGTCCTGAAGACCAACGATATCCTGATGGTAGTGGGCTTCAATGAAGATATCGAAACGGTGAAGAATCTCTAGGCGGGGCATATGATCATTATCCGCGGACGCACATTCTGGATGTATACCATATTCGCAATTCTGCTGGTGCTCGGCCTGGGCATATTCGGCTGGTCCGCGGTTCGGGCGCTGGATGGTTCCCCGGCGGTCGGGCAGGAAAGCGCCGGCGCCAAGTTCGCCGCGGAGCGCTTGTTTTACTTTTCTTTGATCATCTCCGGCATATTGGCCGGCGGGGCGCTGATCCTGTACCGGGCGGCCCGGGCTCAGAGCCAGGCCGCGGAAAATGCCATGAACAGCCGTCGCTGGATGGATGACGGAGGGCAGCTTCTGGAGGAACGTCTGGGAAGCCTGGGCCAGAATTTTTACCGCATCAATCGGGAGTTGATCGAGACCAACCGTCGGCGGGGCATCAAAATTGAGGGGATGAACGCCCTCCTTGCCTTTCTTGTGAAGAACTTCGACGGTGCGCTCATGGTCATTAATGCCGGCGGAGAGGTGGCGTATGCCAGCAACGACTACCTGGAAAAAGCCGGCATCACCCGCAGCGAGGTGATCCGCCAGCCGGTGAACAACGTCCTTCCTGAGATTTATTTCCCGGAAATCATTTCTGAATTCGGCCGAACTCCGGTGATGCTCGAGCGTCAGTCAGAGGGTCGCAATTACCATTTCTACGATATCATGGACCGCCGCGGGGAGATCGCCTACGTGGTGGTCACGCCGGGCAGCAGGAATTTCCAGTTCGCGGCGAGCCAGGAAGGGGATGATCATCGGGTTCCCGCCCGTAAAAACCGCTTCGGCTGGCTCTTCGGGGGGCGGAACAAGGCTTGAGGGCTGACCTACGCCGCCGTTCTGACGTATAACCAAAGAGATGAGTGATTACAGGATTTTTGCCAGTGATGTCGACGACACCCTCCTCGCCCTTGACGGAAGTCTGCCGGAAGCCGCCCGCAAAGCCCTCAATCTTCTCCATGAGTCGGGGATCACGGTGGTCCTCAGTTCAGGACGGGCTACTGCAAGCATGATGCCCATCGTGCGCCGGGTCATCGAGCCGGCGGATGACGAGTATGTCATAAGTTTCAACGGCGGTCGGGTGGTTACCGCCCGGTCGGAGGAAGTGATATTCGAGCAGGCCATTCCGGTGACTACCATGGCCGAGATCATGGCGTATTGCCGAAGGGAGAACCTGCACATGCAGGGATACGGCGTCGACGACTTCGTAGTCGAAGCCGGTCGCTGGGCCGATCCGGAAAAAACCGCCATGTACGCAAAAATGGCGGGGCTGCCGGCCCGGCGAACCGAACGCATGGAAGACGCCCTACCGGCGGGAACCGTAAAAATGCTGGGCATCGGCGATCATGAGAGGCTGGTGGAACATCAGGCGGCCTTGCGGGAAATCGTCGGCGGACAGTGCAACATCATGTTCTCCAAGCCGACGTATCTGGAAATCGTATCGGCCGGGGTAAACAAGGGCCATGCCTTGGCCATGCTCTCAGAACGGCTTGAGGTTCCACTGTCACAATGCGTCGCCATGGGAGACAGCCTGAACGACGTGGAAATGATCAGGGCCGCGGGCATCGGCGTGGCGGTGGGAAACGCCCGGCAGGAATTAAAGGACGCCGCTGATCTGGTGTTATCCAGAAGCAGCGATGAGGCCGCCGTGGTTGAAATGGTGGAGAAGCTTTTTCCGGAGTTGGCTAAAGGGCTGTAGCCGCATAACGGATCCCCGCTATGGACTGCCAACGGGTCAGCGCTGCTGTTCCAGCAAGAATATAATATCGAAGAGCAGAACTTCGTTTCTTTTTATGTTTGAAAGCTCGACCGCGAAGTCGGTATCGCCCGCGGTGCTATGCGAACAGTTCGCGAAGGTAGGCGTTGAGGAATTTACCCCGGGGGTCCATCTTTCGACGGAGTTCGATGAAATCGTCGAACTTTTCATAGAGCCCGGAAATTTCATCCCGGCCGGCGGCGAATCGCTTGGCCCAGTGGGGCCGGCCGCCGGCGCTCAGGAACGCCCGCTCGATGATATCGAAGGCCCGGTACTCCTCGGCCCTCCGGGGATCCCGGGTGACGCAACCGACGGTGACGATGTCCCGATGATATGCATTGCTGAGCCAGCTGCCGTCAGATTTAAGAAACCTGATATCCATGGGAATATGGGCGTAGGCTTTCCGGTCCGCCTTCAGATCCCTGGCGAACCGTGAGAACACCTCATTGAAGCGGTCCTGTCCGATGGTCCATTCCGCAAGCTCCAGGGTCGAACTTCGCTTTTTGGTTACCGTGGCCTGATACAGGGATCCGGTACTGCTGCTGCGGTGGGAGAAAAAAAGCCGACGGAGGATGCGGTTTGACATCCGCGTTGCCGCCGGGTGACCGATACCGTATAAGCGCCGTGACCATTCCCGCCGATGGCGGACAAAGGCTGGCGGGTCAATCTGGGGCGGCTTCGCGCCGCGCCCCACCGGATTGCCGCGGATGACCCATGCGTGGCCGCTGTGAGGGATGTAGAGCATGCGAAGGAAGTAGTTTTCCTCCAGCCACCCTGGCCATTCACGCATCCAGACTTCATCCTTCACCGCTTCCTCGCTGATGTGAAGCCGGCGCAGGGGCTCGAATTGCATGGTTATCTCGCTCAGGACCCCAAGCAGTCCGATGGAGCATCGCAGGGCCGGCATAATGGGATCGTCGGAACCCACTTCCCGCAGATTTCCCTCGGCATCCGCCAGCGAGCAGGAAACCATGTATTCCCCCAGCGGGTGGGCACCTCCGGTGGTCCCGTGGGTGCCCGTGGAGATGGCGCCTCCGAGGGTTATGGCGTCGTTATCGGGAAGGCAGGGGAGGCTCCACCCCTCTTTCTCACCGGCAAGAATAAGATCCCGCAGGAGGATGCCGCTCTGGGCGTGGATCTGCATTCGCCGGCGGTCGATGCTTACGATGCGCGCGTAGGAGCTCATGTCCGCCAGGTCTTCGGTGCCGGCGCAAATATCGGCGGAGGACTGACTGGTTCCAAACGCCCGGAAGCTGTCCGAGGACCCGAGGAAGGCGGACAGGTCCTCTTCCTGACGGATTTCGCCCAGTCGCCGGTAGGGATGTGAGATATTGCTGTTCCAGCTTATCCATTGCTCGGTCTGCATGGCTGATTCGGTATTCGTGGGCATTGCGTTTCCTTCCCGGGTGCCGTCGGATTTTATGGATCGGTCACAGTTAATTCTAGTATATTCCCGCGTATGAAGCAGGATAGAAAGTACCGAATACCGGTAAGCCTCGTCCAGTTTTTTCGATCGATGGTAACCGCCTGGGCGGCGTTTTTCGTCGACTGGGGAGCGCTGGAAATTCTGGTGCTGGCATCAGGCGGCGATCCGGCGCTGCTCAAGTTCCTCAGTTATCCCCTGGCGCTTATGACAACCTATCTGCTGTCCCGCTACTGGGTATTTGGTAATCCCCGGCACCACCGGACCTTCCGTGAAGCCTTCCTGTATCTCGCGGGAGCCGGGATATCCCTCGGGATTTCCGCGTCTTCCATCTGGATCCTCAGCGACGTCCTTATGCTGCTGCATTTCCGAATCAGCAACGCCATAGGCATGGTACTGGTCTTTCTCTGGAACTTCGTCTATCGGAAGTTTGTTGTCTTCAGGGCGAAAACCGGGGATAATGCAGCTGAACATCCGGACGCGGCCGTATCCGCCAGGCTGCCGTCCTGATCGGGAGGCCAATCGATGAAGCAGGAAACCGCAAAAATACTCCTGGCAGTCACCGGAAGCATCGCCGCGTACAAGGCGGCCCATCTCACCCGTTTGCTGGTCAAAGCCGGGGCGGAGGTGAAGGTGCTCATGACTCCGGCGTCCACGGATTTCATCACCCCCCTTACGCTTTCCACCCTTTCGAAAAACCCCGTGGGCCTGGAATATTTCGATAAAACCGACGGCAGTTGGAACAGCCATGTGGAGCTCGGGTTGTGGGCCGATGCCATGCTCATCGTCCCTGCGTCGGCAAACAGCATGGCAGCCATGGTATCAGGCCGCTGCGATAACCTGCTTCTGGCCACGTTTCTCTCGGCCCGCAGCCCGGTGTTCTTCGCACCTGCCATGGATCTGGCCATGTTCGCACACCCGGCCACGAGCCGGAATGTCCGGACCCTGGTTGAGGACGGCAACATCCTCATCGAACCGGGCAGCGGCGAACTGGCTAGCGGCCTGGAGGGAAAGGGGCGGATGGCCGAGCCGGAGGAAATTCTCCTTTCCATCGCCCGGCACCCCATGCTCGCCGGCCGATTGGATCTCTCGGTGATTCCCGCCTACGATGCAGCTCGGGCAGTTTCTGCTTCAGCGGTACCGGCGAATGTTCCAGATCCCGCCCTGGATTCACCGGAAAAGCATACATCCCTTTCCGGCCGACGATTCCTGGTCACCGCCGGGCCGACCCACGAACCCATAGATCCGGTGCGTTTTATCGGCAATCACTCCACCGGCAAGATGGGCTTTGCCCTGGCCCAGGCACTGGCCGACCTCGGGGGGCGGGTTACCCTGGTGACCGGTCCGACCCGCCAGGTCATCGATCATCCCCGGGTGACGGTGGTTCCGGTGGGTACCGCCGCCGAAATGGCCGAGGCAAGCCTCGAAGCCTTTCCCGCATGCGACGGAGCGGTGCTTTCTGCGGCGGTCGCGGACTATCGTCCGGCCAAGGTCCATGACCAGAAAATGAAGAAGCGGGATGGGGAATTAAGCATCACCCTCGAACGGACCGTGGATATCGCCGCATCCCTGGCTGAAATCAAGCGCGAAGATCAGCTGGTGGTAGGC
>CAWZYW010000152.1:0-6249 GCA_963966255.1 uncultured Salinispira sp.
AAGAGACAGCCTGGATACCCTGGTCTTCAGTGAGATCGTCGGCCAGATCCAATAAATTGGTATCGGATTTCACATACCATCGGCTGGAGGCAAGTTTGTGAATGGTTTCGCCCTGCTCTTTAAATGTCCTCGCAAGCAGCAGAACTTTTTTTCCTTCGCTGCTTTCGATGGGTTGCTCATCCCGCAAATCATCCTGCAGTTCGTTCAGCAGGGAATCGAATTCGATGTCCCGTTCTTTTTTTGCGGCCATGGTCTATCCCTCTGCTTTTACGGATTATCCTTCTGCTGGATTCCGCAATTGACGACGCATCACATGCTTCATCTCTGGTAAATTTATACCACACTTTTCCGAATTTGTTGGGAACGTATGTAGCACCTCGCTATTCTGCCCCTGGATTAGATTGAGCCCCCTGTTTCAATGAGCTTGCTCTCCCTAACCGCTAATGCGCATCATGGCATCGTCGATTGTCTCTTCCACCGGGAAGTAGCCCGCCAATCTGGTCTGTTCAATTACCTTTTTCGCAGTGGAGTGGAGGTTTGCCAGACAGAATCTTATGTTTTTCTGCTGTACGACTGAATACATATTTATCAGGGTGCCCACGCCGCTGGAATCCAGATAGTGAACCCCGTCCAGGTTCACAATCATGCTGGTGACGTTTTTCTCCACCATCTTGTTGAACAGGTCCTTAAGCTTTGTGGTGTTATACAGGTCGAGCTCGCCGATTACATCGATGATATAGACATCCTGTAACTTCCGCAGCTTCAGCTCCATGTGTTCCCCCGTGGTTCCGGATCATGTAATTGGGATAATTACCAGTGACCGATAATCAATCGGCTCCGACCTGTCTTGGAATGCTGCAACATCTTCAACAATGCACGGATATATCGCGGTCTTTCGGCCCAAGTCCTTTGTACTGGAATTGTATACCCAAGGCATTGCGGATTTCAATAATGCTTTCGACGCGCCACAATCCTGTCATACCGCGGTAATTGAGGGATGTTAGAGAATTAACTTCGCAATACGAGAATTTTCCGCTTTTTTTCGTGCTGCCCTTGGCGACGGATTGGATTTTGTGGTAATTTCCCTCTCCTGCCGGGTTCATTGGACCCGCTGGCGGGATATGAATATATTCTGACGAGAATACCCCGAGAAGGAGGCAGGTATTAATCGCATCCTGTTTATCATTCTTGCCGCCCTGAGTTTCTCCGGCGGCTCAGTACATTTCACGAAAAACGCTCCGGTGGGAGACAACTATCTTCTGGAGCATCGCATGACCCGGAAGAGCGAATCGGTCGCGTTCTTCATCCCCTCCAAAGAAGAGTTTGTGCAGGATGCTCCGCCGCCGTTCCTACCGTCCCTCGATGTGTTTCTGTATTCTGATGCGCCGGCGCTTCATTTTTATCGAAATGCCCAGACCCGGGACGCGGTGATTGATTTCTTCGTGAGCCTGGCCGGTTCGGAGGAAGTGGCTCTTTCGGCCATGTACTATTCCAATAAGCACGACATCCCCTTTCTGCTCAGTTTTTCCCTGATGCACACCGAAAGCCGTTTCCTTCCCGATGCGGTAAATCAGAATGCCCGTTCCATTGACCGGGGCGTCTTTCAATTGAATGACCTGGCCTTTCCTCACCTGGAAGCCGAAGATTTTTTCAACCCTGACCTGAATGCCAGTTACGGCGTCGCGCATCTGAAGTGGTGCATCGGCGTATCATCCAGCCTGGATGAAGCTCTGGCTATCTACAATGCCGGCTACGGTAAGGTGAAAAGCGGAAATATCCCGGCCAGCACCCGGGAATATATCCGGAAAATATACCGGTTTCGGGAAGAGTTGAGCGATGAGTTCTATCAGTATCTGGTCGCAGAAATTCCCGAGCGCGTATTAAACCTGGCCTCGGCATTATAGCTCCGTTTCCCGACGATACCTCTTCGCTGGTTCCCACGCTTCCCTGAAAAATACCCTCCGTGCTATGCTCGCTAGATGGTAGTCATACTCCAGCAGCATATCCAACCGGATACCAAAGAACATGTCAGGACCTTCCTCCTGGAACACGGGTACCAGGTGAAGGAAATCGTCGGGGATGAAGAGACGATTTTCGGAGCCGTGGGCCCGGCACGTCTGGACATCCGGGACGTGGAAGTATTGCCTGGCGTAGCCCGGGTCATTCCGATTTCAAAACCCTATAAACTTGCCTCCCGCGAATTGCAGGAACGGGACAGCGTGGTTACCGTCGGACCGGTGCGCATCGGCGGGGGGCGAATCGTTGTCATCGGCGGCCCCTGCGCCGTGGAGAGCAGGGAACAGATCATCGAAAGCGCTGCCCAGGCCCGGGAGGCCGGGGCGGTAATGCTGCGGGGCGGAGCCTACAAGCCCCGAACATCGCCGTATTCTTTTCAGGGACTGGGACGGGACGGCCTGGCGTATCTCAAAGAAGCCGGCGAGCGCTATGGTCTACCGGTGGTCAGTGAAATAGTATCCTCCGATCAGCTCGAAGTGATGTGGGATTTCGTCGATATGCTCCAGATCGGTGCCCGGAATATGCAGAATTTTGAACTGCTCAAAGCCGTGGGCGCTTCGGGAATACCCGTGATGCTCAAGCGTGGCCTTGCTGCCCGAATAGAGGAATGGCTGATGGCCGCCGAGTATCTGATGGCCCACGGGAACGAATCGGTGGTGCTCTGTGAGCGGGGTATTCGCAGCTTCGAAACGTATACCCGAAACAGCCTCGACCTTTCCTCCATACCGGTGGTGAAAAAGCTGAGTCATCTGCCGGTTATCGTCGATCCCAGCCATGCCACCGGTATCCGTGAAAAGGTCGTGCCCATGGCGATGGCGTCGATCGCCGCCGGCGCCGATGGCATCATGGTTGAAATGCACCCAGATCCGGATAACGCCCGCTCCGACGGTGCCCAGAGCCTGTATCCCTCCCAGTTCGAGAAACTGGTTCGGGATATCCAGGCCCTGTGTCCGGTGCTGCACAAGGAGCTTTTTCACCTTCCGGTCCTCCAGAAGGCATCCGATTCTTCGAATCAGGCCGGGACTGCCGGGGATCCGGAGGCCGATGGCGACGCTCCGCCGAGGGTCGCGTTCCAGGGAGCACCAGGGGCGTACAGCGAGATGGCCCTTTCCAGGTACTTTTCCCGGGACGGCCGGCCCTTTGAGTCGGTTCCCTGCAGTGAATTCAAGGATGTATTTGAGGAAGTTCTCTCCGGGCGCACGGCTTTTGGCATACTGCCCATCGAAAACGCCCTCACCGGTTCGATACACGAGAATTACGATCTCCTGCTGCAGTACCCTGATATACGCATCTGCGGCGAAACCAGGATCCGCATCCAGCACAGTCTTATCGGTATTCCCGGCACAAGCCCGGAGGACATCGAAGTGGTATTTTCCCATCCGCAGGGCCTGGCCCAGAGCCGCCGGTTCCTCGATCAGTATCCCCGCATGGAGCGCCGTCCTTTTTACGACACTGCCGGGGCGGTGGCCCGGGTCGCACGGGAGGGCCGCCGGGAATACGCCGCCATAGCCAGCAGCATGGCCGCCAGGGTGTACGGCCTGGAAGTGCTGAAAGAGGGGATAGAAACCAATCCGGTGAACTATACCCGCTTCGTGGTGATCACCCGCGGGGCCCCGGGGGAAGCGCAGATGACCCCTCCGGCGGTTTCGGCGAACATTGCCGCCAGCATCGTGTTCAGCGCCCAGGATAAGCCGGGCGCCCTGCTTAAGTGCATGGAATCCCTCAGCGCCAGGGAGTTGAATCTCAGCAAGATAGAATCCCGTCCCATTCACGGCAAACCCTGGGAGTATATGTTTTATATCGATGTGGATGTTACCGGGAAGGACCAAGCATTCGCCGCTGCCCTCGAAGATATGGAGCAGTACGCAGAAGGCATCCGCATCCTGGGAATGTACCCCCGGGGATAGTGCAGCTTACTGGATACCGAGTTTCTTTAATTGCTCCCGCTCTTCTTTCTGAGCCACATACTCGTGCTTTTTCTGGCTGGCATTGTGCAGGTTGCCTTTCACCGCCGCCACTTCGTTCTTTACGCCCCGGATCTTGTCCCTTTCGTAGCGGCCTACTTCGGATTTGAAAAACGTATCCAGGGCATCCATGGTCTTGTTAATTTCAGCGATGTCCCGGGTCGATTTGTCGAGGAAGGAAAAAACCTGTTCTTCCGAGGCGTTTACCAGCTTCTGATACAGCGTCGAACCCTTCGCCAGGAGGCCGTTCAGGGTTCTGGTTTTTTTTACCGCACTGGACATAAAGGCAGTGAAGTCGAGGCTCTTGGTGGTATGGATGGTGGTGCCGGGATCGACGAATTCGATCTCGTAGGTAATCTTATCATCTTTACCGGAGGTCATGCTCACGATCCATTGCTTGAATTTATCCATGAATGATTTTGGCCGGTTCTCGATTAAAGCCGAATTGCTGCGGATTTTCTCCAGGGCGGTATCTATGTGACGGGTGGAATTCGCCAGGGTTCGCAGAGCATCGATTAAAAGCGGTTTTAAGTCGGCCTGGTTTTTTTTGATGCCGCTTTCTTTTTTCTTCGGTTTCACCGATTCGAGGGCTTTCTGTTTCAGCCCTTCGGCATTATCCCCGTAATTTTCCTGATATATCTCCTCGATCAGCTCGCTGTAGAATGGTAAATCGATGCGATTCCGCTTGAACTCTTTTTTCAATTCGCTGAGGAAAATTTCATGAGGAATCGAATTGCCGAGATCGAGGCCGTCCAGGAGCTGCTCACGGATATCCAGTTTGTACTGCTCCCGCTTGAACTGGGAAATTTCTTTCAGGTTTTTTCCCAGCTTTTTCACGATTTCGGCGAGCTGATTGATGCTGGAGCTGATCGCCCCTGATGCCAGCTGGTCCGACCCTTTTTTTATTTTATCGACCACTTCCGCCAGGGCTCTGGTGGTGGACTTGGTCGAATTGGAGGAAAAATCATCGAAGCGGATATAATGCAGGGTTCCGTAGAGTTGTTTTATCTGCTTGAGATCGAGATTTTCAATGCTGAACGAACTGTAGTGGTTGATATAGTCGAGCAGGGAAGTAAATTCTGACAAGCGGACGCTCACCTCGTCTTCCTTGTTCGATTCCGGCACCGGCAGGTCTTTCGGCGCAACGACTTCGGCGACGTGATGATCCTTTTTGTAGGGGTCCTCCCTCAGGAGACCCTTTTTCAGCAGCAGGGAATATACCGCTTCAAGGTTCATATGGTAGGCGCGCCAGTTCTCTTTCATCTCCGAGGTAACCGTCTGATTGAGCTGGGCTCCCCGGGCTGTGACGGCTTCGCGGAGCTGGGCCGTATAGTTTGCGCTGTCGGACATGAGTATAAGTATAATAAAAAACCCGGATAAATAAAGAGCGCCCCGGCCGGGGCGCTCAGATTGCGAAATGAGGCAGTTGTCAGTTGGCGACGATGTTCACCAGCTTATTCGGCACGGCGATGATTTTCCGCACGGTTTTTCCTGCGATCAGTTCGGCGATGCGGGAATTGGCCAATGCGAGGCGTTCCAGTTCGTCCTTGGGGGTGTCAGCCGGCACTTCGACTTTGGCCCGGACCTTTCCGTTCACCTGAAGCACCAGTTCGATGGTATCGTCCCGGGTAAGCTCCTCGATGAATTCAGGCCAGTCCTGTTTCGAGGCGCTCGCGGTCCCGCCGGCCATTTCCCAGAGTTCATCGCTCAAATGCGGGGCATAGGGATTCAGGATCAGCACGAATTGCTTCCACATATCGATATTGATATGCTCGGCCTTCATCGCCTCGTTGATGAAAATCATCATCTGGCTGATGGCCGTATTGAAATCCAGGTTCGCCGTGTCTTCTCCGACCTTCTTGATGGTCTTGTGGAGGACCTTTTCCAGTTCGGGCGCCGGCGCTTCGCTGGTCATGGGTTTATGGGCGCAGCGCCAGACCTTGTCCAGGAAGCGGTGGATGCCGATCAGTCCCTGGGTCGACCAGGGCTTGGACTGCTGAAGCGGTCCCATGAACATTTCGTAGAGCCGCATGGAGTCGGCACCGTATTCCCGGACGATGTCGTCGGGATTGATGACGTTTTTCAGGCTCTTTGACATCTTGGCGATTACCTGGGTGACAGCTTTCCCGGTGGCGGTTTCCACATATTTGCCCTGCTCAACTTCCTCCACCTGATCGGTGGGTACCAGGGTTGAGTCATCACGTTGATAGGCGTAGGAGGTGATCATGCCCTGGTTCACCAGGCGCTGAAACGGTTCTTTGGTATTCAC
>CAWZYW010000153.1:0-6244 GCA_963966255.1 uncultured Salinispira sp.
TGGACACTATCGTCGCCACGGGCTTTCATCTGCGAAGCGGATTTCCCGGTCTGTCCCGCTTCGGCCTGGATGTGTGGCTTTTCGGATCGGGGATTCACCTGGGAACCGACAGCATATATCTCTGGAGCTTCCCCGGCGGACGAGGTTTCGACTTTATCCACGGGGAAGGCTTCCAACTCTCTCCGTCTCCGGTTCACAAGGCCCGCTTTTTCGGGGCCTACGGCGGTCCGGGCTTCCAGGGCTTCGGGATGATCGGTGCGCCCATGGCCCCCGGGGAGTATTTGGCCCAAAGCCTGAGCCTGGGAGCGCCGGGCTTTGATGTCCGTCCCCGGGACGCGGTGGACGCCGCCTACCGGCTGCACGACATCCAGTTTAACGGCGCGGGCGGACCGGTTTCCTGGGGAGATGAGAATAACCGTGCCCTGATCGCCCGGATCCGCGATGGCGCCTCCTGGTGGTGGCACGACCCGTTCGCCCTGGCCAAGGCCGGGCTGACCTTACTGATATGGCAATAAACGCGCTCCTCGCTTATGATGAGAATTCGGTGAGTGGCCGACGCTTTTTCAAACGCGCGGTTGATATGACGGGAGAACTAGGATAGATTCATAATCGTTCAGTTATTGAACGTTACATGCGCCGGTTTAGCGTGTTTCGGCCGCGAACGGGCAGGGAATCGTAGCAATTTGTGAATGGCGACGCGTGCGGAGCCGGCCCGGATTGTACCCCTGCCTGAAATCGGCCGTATCGTCCAGCGTCCTCCCGGAAAACCATGTCAGAAATCACCATCAATCAAGAAGAATCCGATCTCGAATACCAGGCCCTGAAGGTCATCGAAGACCTAGAAAGGGACGCTTTGGCCTCCTCCTCGGCGCCTTCTCAGAGGGACTTCGCCCGGGCGCTCAACCTCAGCGTAGGCATGACCAACGCCATCATCAAGCGCCTGGTCGGCAAAGGCTGGCTGGTGATGAACCGCATCAACGGCCGCAATCTCTCCTATGCCCTGACCCCCGACGGGACCCGGGAGCTGGCCAGGCGCAGCTACCGCTATCTGCGGCGCACCATCGGCAACGTGGTCCGCTGGAAGGACGCCATCGACCGGGTGGTGCTCCGGGGCAAAGAGGCGGGCTGCGACCGGGTGCTGCTCATCGGCGACAGCGATCTGGATTTTATCGTGGAGCATGCGGCCGGGCGGCATGGGATGGTGTTCCTGATGAAAGCATATGAAGGGATATCGGATTTAAGGGATCAATCGACCGAGGTTCTCAAGGATACCATGCTCATCTATTCTGAACGCATCGAGTTTTTGGTCTCTGAATCGCATCATATAGATATCCGATCGATTTATTTGAGCGAGGTATTGATGTGACCCGTCAAATTCTGTTCGATCTTTTCAGTTGTCAGCCATATGGACGAGTTGGATATCATGGCGGCGGCGCGTACGGCTATTCCTTGTTCCAACTGTTGTTTGAACGGGGCTTGTTTTCCAAAGGACCGAAGCCGCGGATCTTGATCAATCGATCGAAACCGATCCCTGATCGTATCAATACCATTATTCGCACTGAGAATCTTGCCGAATACGATATCCGATCGTACGACGATGTAGTTGTCTCTGGCGAGGAAATCCGGAATTCAGTTTTGTTCAGTCCGGTCCCATATGAGTTGGTCGGGTATCAGGAACGGTTTGCAGAATTCGGAATTCGAGTGAAGGGCGTAATCCATGGCCTTCGTTATGTTGAATTAGGAGCTGAGCCGACGATTAACCGTTATCGTTTTTCGGGAGTTTCCCTCCTGAAGGGTTTAATTCGGAATCAACTCGGCAGATACTACCAAAACCGGGAAACCAAGCGAAGTATTCGGCTTGCCGAGTGCCTGGGCGGTGAATTTCTTACGGTTTCTGAGCATACATTCAATGTTTTTTCTGGTCTGATTGAATCGGGTCAGGCGCTCCAACCCCAGGTTGCATACATGCTTCCGGATTCGGTCATGAATGGAGTCTCAGGTGGAGCGGAACCGAGCGATCGTCCATACTTTATCGTCGTGAACTCAAATAGAGTGGAGAAAAATGCTTTTCGGGTTCTTCAGGCGATAACATATCTTTCTGATTTAGTTGATCTGCAGGTTAAATTCCTCGGATGCTCTGCAATACAGGCCTCCAGGTGGAGTCGGGTGGCAAAGAAGTTGGGGATATCAGCAGCTTCAGTACAATTCGAAGGATATCTTGACCGGGATGTATACGAGCGGTATTATCGCGGCGCGCTCGGATTGGTGTACCCGTCTCTCAGCGAAGGCTTTGGTTATCCTCCCATCGAGGCGATGAATATGGGCCTCCCGGTGGCGGCCAGCGGTGGGACGGCAATTCCGGAAGCCTGTGGCGATGCGGCATTGTACTTTAATCCCCACAAGCCACTGGATATCGCCGCGAAAATGAGATGGATCTACCGCGACAGGTCCTTGAGGGAGTCTCTGGTTGAGCGGGGATATGCCCGAGTTGAGGAGCTGAAGAAGCGGGTATATGCCGATCTGGACATTGCGATTGCATATATCACTGACCGGGATTCATGAGCAAAACGATAAAACGCGTCGCGTACGTCACCGGGTTTTCTCTGCTGAATTCCCTTTTGAATTTCCTGTACCAGATGATAATCGCTTCCTATTACGGGGTTAGCTCAGCTACTGATACCTATTTCCTAGCGTTCACCATTCCTGAATGGGTCATGAATGTGACGATTATGATCCTTCCGATTGCATTGATTCCATCATTCACGAAACAAGTGGAAACGGAAGGCAAAGAAGCGGCTTGGAAATTGGCGAGCGTATTCATCTCGTATCTTGCCATTGGTCTTTCATTTCTCGCGCTGATGATCATCTTTGGTGCAAATCAAATTTCCCAAGTCTTACATAGTTCAATTGAATCGACCGATCAAGTCCAGCTTTCGCTACACATCCGAATTATGATTTTTTCTGTGGTTTTTAATAACCTTGCCTGGGCTATGAACGGGATTTCCATGGCAAATGATCGCTATTTGATGCCGGCGATATCCCCGCTATTACAGACTGCGATCATGATTCTATTCATCATCTTCGGTTCCGATTCACTCGGCATCGTTTCCGCGTCATACGGGGTATTGTTCGGAAGTATTTTTCAGTTTCTGATTGTCATTGCTTTCCTTCCCCGTCCTGGATTCAAGGTCGACTTGCGTCTGAGGAATTCTGGTATTCGATCGGTACTTTCACTATTTATTCCTCTGTTGATGGGTAATATCATTCTTAAATCAGAGGTATTTCTCAATCGTTTTTTAGCCGGGTTGATCGGCGTAGGCAGCATATCCATTCTATTTTTTGGATCGCGGATTATCCGGCTTCTCGCTCGGTTGACATCAAAGGGAATCGGAATGATTACGTTCGCCACTCAATCGAGACAATTCGCCACGGGAGATCGAGAGGGTTTCAAACGCACCTTTGATCAAAATTTCAAAGTGGTGTTATATATTGCATGTTTTGCCGCTTTGATGCTTGCCGCTGGAGGAATTGAGCTAATCTCTCTCGTTTTCGAACGAGGCGAATTTTCCCGGGATGCGGCTTCAATTACCTACTATGCGACAATCGGGATGCTCGGCGTATTGATTGCCTTTCCCGTTGGAGATATCGTCAACAACGCTCTTTCCTCGATCCATAGAACGAAGGTGATAACCGGAGTCAATCTTCTGCTATTTATTCCGATGATCGGATTGCGGCTGTTACTTCAATCGAGATTCGGTATTGTCGGTCTTAGCATTGGTTCTTCGATCGCAGCGCTCTTAAGTTCATTTATTTTGCTCTGCGTACTGATGTTTAAGTTTAAACTTGTGAATCGAGTCGGAATTCTCCATACCGTTGGCAGAGCGCTGCTCTCAGTCGCGTTTTCGACGCTTGCACTACTAGTTGGCTTCTATGTCATTAGGCAATTAGACCTACAAAGTGAGTTTCTTGGGTATCTATTTGCCGGGGTTCGGATGTTATTCGTCGCCATAATCTTCGGAATCAGCGTTCTAATAATTGAGCCTGAACTGGCGGGAATATTGATTCAAAAATCCAGGAAATAGCGGGCAATGGACACTTCGCAATTCTCGATGCTTGTCCATTCACCGATTCAAATCCTGGCTTTCTCCTGTTATAACTACCTGGAGCAGTATTTACGAATTTTCCCTGTCGGATCTGTTAGACAGCCGCCTGAGTAGGATAAGCCAAGCGGTTGATCCCGTATATCCTTCATATTTTCAACTTCGAATCACTTGAGGCAATAAGGAGAAGATTTGAAAAAAGCACTCATCACCGGAATCACCGGGCAAGACGGATCGTACTTGGCTGAGTTGCTCCTCGAAAAAGGATACGAAGTCCACGGCATCAAACGCCGGGCTTCCAGTTTCAATACTGACCGGGTCGATCATTTGTATATGGATCGGCATGAAACGGATGTGCGGTTCTTCCTGCATTATGGCGATTTGACGGACTCAACAAATCTGATTCGCATCATCCAGCAGGTCAGACCAGATGAGATTTATAACCTCGGGGCCCAGTCCCATGTGCAGGTCTCCTTCGAGGTGCCCGAGTACACCGCCCAGTCCGACGCGGTGGGGACCTTGCGACTGCTGGAAGCAATCCGGATCCTTGGGATGGAAGAGACGGTACGATTTTATCAGGCATCGACCAGTGAGCTCTATGGCAAGGTTCAGGAGGTCCCCCAAACGGAAACCACGCCCTTTTATCCCCGAAGCCCCTACGGGGTTGCCAAGCTGTACGGGTACTGGATCGTCAGGAACTACCGGGAGTCCTACGGGATGTACGCCTGTAACGGGATTCTGTTCAACCACGAAAGCCCCCGAAGAGGGGAAACGTTCGTCACCCGGAAAATCACCCGGGCGGCGGCCCGGATCAGCCTGGGGCTTCAGAAGCAGCTGTTCCTGGGCAACATGAACGCCCTTCGAGACTGGGGTTTTGCCGGAGACTATGTGGAAGGGATGTGGCGCATGCTGCAGCAGGACACACCCGATGATTTCGTCCTCGCCACCGGGACCATGACTTCGGTCAGGGAGTTTGCCAAGCTTGCCTTCGCACGGGCGGGGATCGAGCTCGATTTTTCAGGTGAAGGGATAGAGGAAATCGGGGTTGATGCGGCATCCGGCAAAACCTTGGTGGCCGTTGATCCCCGCTATTTCCGGCCGGCAGAAGTGGAGCAGCTTTTGGGTGACCCGTCAAAGGCGAAGGCCGAACTCGGCTGGGAGCCCAAGGTGGGGCTGTCTCAATTAGTCGAGATGATGGTGGATGCCGATGTGGAAGCGGCGAGGAAGGACGTGCACCTCCAGGACGGGGGATTCACCGTGAAGGACTACCATGAATAAAGAATCGAAGATATATATAGCCGGTCATCGGGGAATGGTGGGCTCGGCGGTGCTCCGAAAATACGAGGCCGAGGGCTACGGGAACATCGTCACCCGCAACAGCTCCGAGCTGGACCTGCGGGACCAGGCGGAGGTGCGGGATTTTTTCGCCACTGAAAAGCCGGACTACGTCATCCTCGCCGCGGCGAAGGTCGGGGGCATCATGGCCAACAAGTCCTACAAGGCGGAGTTCTTCTACGACAATACCATGATCGCCCTCAACGTGATCCAGGCTTCCTATGAGAACGGCGTGAAGAAACTCATGAATCTCGGCTCCTCCTGCATCTATCCCAAGATGGCACCCCAGCCCCTGAAGGAGGAGTACCTCCTTACCGGCCCCTTGGAAGAAACCAACGACGCCTACGCCATCGCCAAGATTTCGGCTATCAAGATGTGCCAGTACTACAACGAACAGTACGGGACGAATTTCCTCTCGGTGATGCCGACCAACCTCTACGGCTACAATGACAACTATGACCTGGAGACCAGCCATGTCCTTCCGGCACTGATCCGGAAATTCCACGAGGCTAAGGAACATGGCGGCCCGGTGACCCTCTGGGGTGATGGTTCTCCCCTGAGAGAATTCCTGTTTGCCGACGACCTGGCCGACGCGGTTTTCTTCCTCATGAAAGAGAAAGACGCCGTAGATTTGGGTCCGTTTATCAACGTGGGGACCGGAAAGGACATCAGCATAAAAGAACTGGCGGGGATGATCGCTCAGATCGTCGGCTACGACGGAGAAATCGAATGGGATACTTCCAAGCCTAACGGGACGCCTCGGAAGTTGATGGATGTGGGGCGTCTCAGGGAACTGGGGTGGTCGTATC
>CAWZYW010000154.1:0-6224 GCA_963966255.1 uncultured Salinispira sp.
ATCTTGCAGCCCTGCCCGTAGATATTCGCCAGGAAATAGAAGCGGTGGAAGCCGATACCGAAGACTTTTCCGGCATAACCGTAAACCTGGCGATAAATTACGGCGGCCGGAACGAAATCATCCGGGCGGTACGGGGAGCTCTTGCCGCAGGATCGGATCCTGCGGACCTGGGCGAACATACTCTGGGTGCATATCTGGACCAACCGGAAATTCCCGATCTGGACCTGATTATCCGAACCGGGGGGGAGCAGCGGCTCAGCAACTTCATGCTATGGCGAAGCAGCTATGCCGAACTGTACTTTTCCCCCACCCTATGGCCGGATTTCAATGCGGCGGAGCTAGAAGGCATCATCGCGTGGTATTCCGGCAGAACCCGGCGTTACGGAGGTGTGACATGAGTGAATCGACGACTCCGGAGACTCCCGAAGAGAATTCAAAGCCCCCTTTGAAGCGGAATTTCATACAACGCCTGCTGCTGTTTGCGTTCGCGGTTCCCGCCATCATCGCACTGATCTTCCTGGCTCCGGAACGTTGGCACTGGCCCCTTAATCTGGTGCTGATCATAGTGGCTATTCCCAGTGCATTTGAAGCCGCCCGGCTATTCGGCATGAATCCCCATAAGACAAAACCCCGGAGAATCGGAGTATTTCTGAACGGCATCGGCATGCCTACGGTCAGCTTTCTCTGGGTGGCCGGCATCATCGAACAGCGCTGGATGCTCCCGATATATACCGGCATGGTGATGGTGGTGCTCTTTCTCCAGGTATTTCGACAGCAGCACAAGGTAAAGAAAATATCCCCGGGCATCGGCAAGCACCTGGCAGTGCTGGCGTATCCCGGATTGCTGATGGGCCACCTGATCATGATCAGCGCCCTGCCTAACGCTTCCCTTCTGTATCTCGCGTTTATCGCAGGTGTCTTTTCCAATGACACCATGGCCTATGTTGGCGGACGGCTCTTCGGACGACGGAGTTCTCATCCGATCCCCATAAGCCCGAACAAGTCGCTGGTGGGTTTTATCACCGGCTATGTCTTCAGTATTGTAGGCATTCTGGTGGTGTACTGGCTGTTTCCCCAATCATTCCCCGGAGGCTGGCCGGCGGCTTTGATCATGGGCGCTCTTGTGGGATTCACCACCATAGTCGGAGATTTGATCGAGTCGGGCCTCAAACGATCTGCAAAACAAAAGGATTCCGGCGATGCCATTCCCGGCAGGGGTGGTCTGCTGGACAGCCTGGATAGTATCTTATTCACTGCACCGGTGTTTTTCTACGCGTATCAGCTGTTGAACGGCGTATGGGTCATGTAACCCGCCGGAATATTATTTTTCACTAACCGAGGTATCGAATGCTAGCACTCTATATATTCCTGGGCATTATCGGCCTGGGCCTTGTGGTCATCGTCCATGAGGCGGGCCACTTCCTGGCCGCACGGGCGGTGGGGATCACCGTGGAAGTCTTCTCAGTCGGATGGGGCAAAAAAATGTTCGGCATTGTACGGGGTGATACCGAATACCGGATTTCCTGGATTCCCCTTGGTGGTTTCGTCAAGATGAAGGGTGAAACCGACTATATCAAGGCCGTGGAGGAAGGGCTCGATCAGGTCGAGACTACTTCCGATTCGTTTTTCGGAGCGGCTCCCTGGAAACGGATTATCGTAGCCATGGCTGGTCCGGCTATGAACATCGTGTTCGCACTTCTGGTTTTCATGATCATCAATCTCTCAGGGGTGAGCCAGTTCAGCTACACAAACCGGATTGTCCTGGCAGACGACTACCCCTCTCTGACCCGGTTCGGCGAAGGAACGCCCTCCCCTGCGGCCCTGGCCGGTCTTGAGACCGGTGACGTTATCGTGGCGGTGGAAGGCGTCGAGACCCGGAATTTCAACGACATCGAAAAGTGGATCAGTTTCCGGGCCCTGGATCGGGTCAGCCTGGATGTGCTCAGGAACGGAGAATCCATCGAACTGGAAGCCAGGCTCGATCTGGATGAAGAAACCGGCGCGGGAATTCTCGGGATACTGGAGTACATCGAGCCGGTGGTGGCCAACCTTTCGGATCCGGAATCGGCGGCTCTCGAGCCGGGTGATCTGATCCTCGCTATCAACGGACGAGAAATCACGCAGCGGTGGGATGTGGCCATGGCACTTCGGGATATTGAAGTCCAGGCCGGCCAAACCCTGGCCCGGGTCCAGGTACTTCGCGATGGTCAGGAACTCAGTCTTATGCATCCGCTGACCTACCGCCCGGAAGATGATACCCTCCTGCTTGGGGTGTTCTTCCAGGGCAGGGAGTATGAATACCGGTCAGAGGGACTGTTTGAAGCGATTGCCGACAGTTGGCGGGATATCGGGTATATTCTCAGCGGAACGGTACGCGGACTGGGTTTAATGTTCCGGGGCCTCAACCCCTTGAATATTCTTTCCGGTCCGGTGAAGATCACCTATGTGGTCGGAGAGGTGACCGCCCGGAGCCTTTCGGTGAGCATCGGGCAGGGACTTCAGGTTTTCTTCGAAATGCTCAGCCTGCTGTCGGTGGCTTTGGTTATCGGGAATCTCCTTCCTATTCCAGTACTGGACGGAGGACAGATCGTCATATCGCTTGCGGAGATCATCAAGCGAAGCCCCATAAAGCCGGTGGCTTTTTCGCGGTATCAGGCGGTGGGTGCGGTGATCGTTTTCGTACTGATTGCATTTATCCTGTTCGGGGATATCATTTTTGTTTTCAACCAATAAATTCGCACGAGGTATATAGAGCATGAGTCTGTTTCATTCCCATCCTGTCAAACGCTTCCTGATAATCATTGTGATAACCGCGGCGACATTGTCACCGCTCTGGTCGGTCGATGCGGTACCCGGCGGATTTCCCCTGGTAAATCAGGGCCACCAAAGCCCGGTGAATGCCACGGCCATACAGGCGGAGAGCGGCCTTGCTTTTTCCGGAAGCAGCGACGGCGTCCTTAAAGTCTGGGACACCGAGGGCAGGCGCCTTATCCAGCGAATACAGGTTTCCGCCCAGCCGATTATCATGATCGCCGCCAATCCGAGCCGCAATGAGGTAGCCATCATTCAGGAATGGACCCTCGGAACCTACCGGCTTTCGGTCTGGGACTGGGTCGACCAGCGAATGAGCTTCGCCAGGACTCTCGAAGATCTTCCGATTTTCCTCGAATACAGTCCCCAGGGAAGGTTCCTGAGCATGGCGGTTCCGCAATGGCGTTCTATGCGCTTCTATGAAACCGCCAGGGCCCGGGAAGTGAATTATCTCCAGGACGGTTTCGGCATCGTGAATTTCGCTGCGATTTCCAGCAGCGAGACCCGGATTATGACCTACAGCGCCAACAGCGGCGTGATCCGTTACCTGGAACTTTCCAGCGGGGAACTCAATCATCAGACCCAGACCGTACGAGACCTGTCGCAGTTTACCCTCCTTGCCAACCGCCGCCACGCCCTGGGCGTGCGAAGCGGGGAATTGTATCTGGTGGATGTGGTCAACGGCGCCACCCTGGCCCGGACATCAGTAGGAGATGTCCGGGAAATCATACCTATCGATCCCGACGGTAACACGCTGTACCTGGTCGAACAAAGCGGAGGCCGCAATCGCCTGATTCCCCTGGAAGTGAGCATCGGCGAAAGGTCCGCAGATTTGCGCATCAGCCGAACCGCCAGCGTCGGCATCAGCGGCTTCAGCACTTATTTCCGCGGGGGAACATCCGGCGGCGTTTTCGCCGCTGACAACGGCAATATCGGGCTGATCCGATCCGGAGGATACGACCTGATGGGTCTCAGCGCTCTGAGCAGGATATCCACGGTGGTCACCCTCGGTGAATGGATGTATATCCTCAGCGAGGACAGCGTCAGCCGCTTCCCCGAATCCATACTGGACGAAACATTCGCCGAAAACGGCGACCGGCCCCTCGGTGAAGAATCTGGTGCCCTGATCGATCGCCTGAATCTTCCAATCAGCAGCCCGGGAGGCATGACCGCCCTGAACAACGTGGCCCTTCTCATCTGGGACCGGGAAAGCACGAACTCAATAATCGAATACAACAGCTTCTCGGGCCAGAGCCGCAGGATTCCGGTAAGCCTGCGGGCTCCGGTGCGAAACATCAGAATCGGGGACCGTTACATCATCATCATTGATGGGGAGAACGGTCTCTATCTTTTGGATCGAAATGACTACAGCCAGACATTCAGTTACAATACCCTCGGCCTCATCGATGCTATAGAACTGGACAGCGGCCTGATTCTCATCGGCAAGAATCAATCCGGGTTCTTCAATTCAAGCCTTATCGAGGTGAATCCCAGGACAAGCGAGACCAGCGTGGTCGACTCTTCCGACACCGTGGTTTTCGAATTCTCTGAAAATCCTTCGGGCCGGGGTTTTTACAGCATCGGCGTCAGCAACGAAAACGACCGCTCGTATACCATTGTGCGCGAATACAGCTCCGGCAGACCCGAGGACAGCCGGTCCATTATGCGCTTCAACGGGGAAGATACCGATGCATCCCTGGAGTACAGCGGAGGAAGCAACAGCCTGATCACCTCGGCAGGGCTGGATGGGGTGAGCCTGTATCAGAGCCGGCGCCTGCAGAGCCTTGAAAAGAACAATAATCTTCCCCGGGAAGTATTCGGTGCCGGCAATCGGATTTTCGCAGTCAATATCGACGGCAGCCTTTCGGTATGGAACAGCAGGAACCGGCAACTCACCCATCAGATTCTCGGACTCCCGAATGGCGACCTGGTGATCCTGAACGAAGAAGCGGCATACCTTGCCCTGGAAACCCAGCCGGGCAGCCCGGTGGTGAACTACGATCAACTGCTCATCCCGGTGATTCCCGATGGAAGCCGAGAACCCCGGCTCAACCGTCTGTCATTCCGGAACGCCGTGAACGCAGCCGAAACGAATGTTCCGAGCGCGCAGGATGAAGGGGATGGGCAAGACGGCGGTGGTCAGGACTCCGCGGATGCGCAGAATCCGCCTGAAGGACAGGACAGCGGAGAAAACGAATCGCCGGAATCCCCGGCTGAGAGCGAACCGGGAAACGGCTGACAAAATGAAAAGTGCCGGAGCGGTCAGTACTCCGACTTCAGGATTTAATCCGGGGGATTGTTCGAAATCTTCCCGATGGCTTTTTTCACCGCTTTTTCGATTTCCCGATGATGCTCTTCGGAAAGCGCGGGTGCGTATATCCTTCCCAGGAGATTGGCTCGGTACATGGGAGTCACCAGATTGAGGGCGAAGGCTGCCATGTCCACCACCGAATCCTGATCCCGCGGAACCGAATCATCGGCTCTCTCAAGCTGGGCCTCGAGCTCTGCGAAAACCAGTTCCTCGGCGGCGTTGTACAGATCTTCGAAGTTGTATTTCGCCTCAAGCGACATAGATACCTCCCAAAAAAGAACTATATACCGTGACGGTCAAGCGACACATATTCAGCATAACTCGGCAGGAAGTTAATATCAACGGTTCCCACCGGACCATTACGGTTCTTGGCGAGTATAAGCTGTGTCTCGATGCCTTGATTGGCATCGGCCATTTCTTTGTCGTGGCTCCGATCCCGATGCAGAAACATCACCACGTCAGCATCCTGCTCGATGGCCCCCGATTCCCGGATGCTGGCCAGATGGGGTGCCTTCCCCTCGCTGTCCCGGCTCACCTGACTGAGAGCCACAACCGGTATTTCCAGTTCCCTGGCCAGAGCCTTCAGGCTTCGGCTGATTTCCGCCACCTGAAGGTGACGGTCCATCATATTGTTTTCCGGAGTGATAATGGATATGTAATCGATAAATACGATTTTTACATCGTGTTGGGCCTTCATTCGACGAGCCTGAGCCTTCAGATCAAGAAGGCGCATATTCGGCGTATCGGAAATATACAAAGGAGCATCGTATATTTCACTGGCTACGTCCATGATCGAGTGGAAATCCGAGGCCTTCAAAAGCCCCTTCCGCAGGTTTCCGCCGCTGATATGGGTTTCCATTGAGATCATGCGCTGCATCAGCTGCATGTCGGCCATTTCCAAGCTGAAAAAACCCGTAGGGACTTTGTGGCGAAGGCAGATGTTTCTGGTCATGGTCAGGGCAAGGGCGGTTTTACCGATGGATGGCCTGGCGCCGATGATGATAAACTCCGAATTCTGAAAACCGTCGGTCATATCATCCAGGACCGGAAAGCCGCTGGCGATACCCGTGTAGTTGCCCTGGTTTTTATCTGTCTCTTATAC
>CAWZYW010000155.1:0-6145 GCA_963966255.1 uncultured Salinispira sp.
GTCCATCTGGGCGCCGGCGGCAGCTGCAATAAGGCCGAGGTAACAAAGCGATAAAGCGATATTTTTATCCATCATTTTCATTCAACGACTCCATACGAAAAAAATTATAAGAATATGGGCAAGGTGATTAAAGTACGAATCAGAAAAAACTCGACGTAGATGAGCATTCCAGCGAATCCGGCCAGACAGGTGAGGATAAACAGACCCTCAGCTGGATTGCCAGCGATATTCAGAAATGCGACTTCCGGTTTCCCGGCATTCACGAAAACTTCAAGAGGCAGGTACTCAGGCAGGCTATTGTGCAGCCGAAGCGCCTTCCTCCGCCCTTGATGGTAGGAGCCCAGGCGAATCCTGGTTCCCCGATACTCGGTGTCGAGATAATTATATACATATTCAACCCTCGCGCTTGCATGGGAGTCATCCGGATCCGCATGTAGGCTCGACGAAACGATCCTCCCACTCACCCGTTTCCATTCGGGTGGACGCAGGATCATGCGTAATTCGAGAAACACTTCCCGGGAAACCCGAATTATCCGAGACAGAGAAAAAATGAGGATGCCGGTGTATGCGATAAATGCCACGACGCCAGGCAATATCTGAGTTCCTACCATTGGGAATGATGGGCGTCGAAAATCAGGGGCAAGGCTCCGGCTCGCTTCTCCAAATCAGCCAGCTCCTGTTCGTTCAAGGGCGAATACTCCTTCTCAGCCCGGATCATCCACTCGAAGAGCTCGGCGTCGCCGGGGCTTACGGCCGCAGTGACGCCCTCCATGCCCAATGTGAACCGCAAACCCTCCAGGGCTTCCTCATAGCTTTCCACCGGCCAGTACCAGGTTTTCTCCTTCGGACTTTTATGGTCTTCGGGCACCGCCTGTTTGGCCAGGGCCTTCAAAGCGAGGATCGCGACGCCTTTCTCCCGGGCGACGGGAAGCACCTTCCTTCCGAAGTCCCCGCCGAACCAGGTGGCCCAGTTCACCGGGAAGAGTATGGAATCGAAATCATAGGCGTCCAGGAGGGCAAGGGCCGCTTCTTCGCTGTGAGCTGAAAAACCGAGGTGACGCACCAGACCCTCGCCCTTGGCCCGGTCCAGGGTCTCAAGAGCTCCGCCGGGTGCGAGGATCCCCTCGACATCATCCCGGCTGGCCACCGCATGAAGCTGATAAAGATCGAACCAGTCGGTCTTAAGCAGTTTAAAGGATTCCTCAAGCTCAGCCCGGGAGCCCGCGGCGTCCCTGATCTGGCTCTTGCAGGCGAGGAACACGTTTTTGCGGTATGGCTGGAGGGCGGGGCCGAGCATATTCTGGGCGTTTCCGTAATTCGGAGCCACGTCGAAATAATTGATTCCGGCATCGATGGCCATTCCCACCGCACGATCGGACTCCGCCGCCGTTTCGTTCATGACCCGGATGCCGCCGAAACCGATGACCGAGAGTTCGATGCCGCTGTTACCGTATGGGCGTTTCTGCATAATCACCCTCCTGAAGCTGATTAATCCGCGTAAACGTCTTTCTTTACCCTAAAGCTCTTTTTCATTTTTTTCCAGCGATAATCGCCGGGAACAGGAAAGCCCCGCCGCCGGAGCAGAGCATCGGCAGCGGGGCACAGCGTGCCGGACCCGGCATTGGCGTTACAGCCGGTAGTCGGGATCGGTGATTACCGCGGTCTCCCGGTTATAACCGAGAATCAATTCCAGGTATTCATCAGTGATAAACTGGGCTTTATATTCTTCCCTCTGTCGTTCCAGAAGGGAAACGAAGGATCGCATATGATTCCGGCTGCCCTTCATGAGATTCTGGAAAAGAAGCGCCAGGTCGTCATTATCCGTTTCTCCCAGACGCTCCTGCAGATCGGCGATATCAAGATCCTCTATGGTAGCGCCCACTTCCAGGGCGGCGATCAGCGATTCGCGCCCTTGTTCCACCAGATCATCGTACAACGCGAGGAACGCCGGGTCGGAGAAACTTCCGGGGCTGTCGCTTCCCGGCACATCGAGTCCGTAGCGTTCAAGCATATAGGCCGCGCTGTCCATGTGCTGATCCTCGCTGGCGGAAATATTCGCGAACACCGGCATGTTCCAGCTCTCGGCGAGGGCCGCGTAGACATCCCTTGCCAGCTTTTCCTCATTCCACATATAGATCAGCGCTTCCTCTTCCGCCGCGCTCAGCTCTCCGGCGGGGATTGTCTCCAGGAGGGCTTCCATTTCGAGATAAAAGGGATCGGCCCCGGCTCCGGCCTCATTGCCGGTTCCCAGTCCCCCGAACCTGCCTGCGCCCCGGCCGCCGCCGGGAGCGCCATCGGGGTCAAGCCCGGCCTGATCGGCGGCGAAGCCTCCGCCCTGGGCGCCGTATCCCTGTCCGGCAGTTTCAGGACGATAGCGCTGTCCGGTGCTGTGCCAGTAGGCCACCGCCGAAACTCCCGCAGCGAGCAATACGAATACCGAAATACCGATTATCCATTTCTTTTTATTGTTGGCGATCATGATTGATCCTCCTTGTTTTTGTATCGATACCGAATCTAAAGCATGCCTGTGGAGATGCCATGGGGTAAATTTGATTTGTTCATGAAGCTTTTCTTCAATCTTCACGAAATCTTCATATAGGCGCCACGCATTCTTCGCGGGCGGCGAATAGGATGCGAAGCGTATTGAAATATGACGCTTGCGGAGGTGCCTATGCCGGCCAAATCCGGAAAAAAAACGCGGGGGAATATAAGGCTCGCGGTTCAAATTCTCTTTTTTATGGTCGTACTGTCCATCGTGGCGGGTCATGCCCTGGCGGTTGCGGGAATCAGCATCCCCATACTGTCGGATGCATCGCTGCACGCCGTGTGCCCCTTCGGAGGCGTGGTTTCCCTGTACCAATGGATAAGCCAGGGAAGTTTCGTAAAAAAAGTCCACGAATCATCCCTGATCCTGGGGGGACTCGTATTGATCCTGGCAATTGCCCTGGGTCCGGTTTTCTGCGGATGGGTTTGTCCATTCGGCAGCCTCCAGGAATGGATCGGCAAACTGGGCAGGAAAATATTCAAACGCCGCTACAACGCCATGGTGCCGCCCACCCTGGATGCGATTCTGCGTTACCTCCGTTACGTGGTACTCTTATGGGTGCTCTACATGACGGCGGTGACCGGGCTGCTGATATTCGCCGACTTCGATCCCTACTATACCCTGTTCAACTTCTGGACCGGCGAAGTGGCTCTTTCGGGAGTGATCATCTTACTGGCGGTCCTGATCCTTTCCCTGGCTGTCGAGCGGCCGTTCTGCAAATACGCCTGCCCTTACGGTGCGGTGCTGGGATTGAGCAACCTCATCCGGCTGTTTCCCGTTCGCCGTCGGAGCTCGAGCTGTATCGACTGCAAGCTCTGCGATCGCCGCTGCCCGATGAATATCGAAGTATCCACCACCGATCGGGTAAGAGACCACCAGTGCATCAGCTGCAACGAGTGCAGCTCCGAAGCCGCCTGCCCCAGACCCGATACCGTGGCGATGCGTTTTAAGCCCTGGAAGCAGGGCGGGGATCAATCCCATTCGGCGGACGCCGGGGGAGGCCTGTCATGAAACGCATCGGCAGTAATGCAATCATCGCAGTCTTTGTCGTGGCGGTCATTTTCGGCGGCGTCGGCATCGCCAAAATCGGCGGCTGGTGGATTACCGACACCGTGCGCCAGCCGGTGAGTTACGTCAGCGGGGAGCTCGAAGGCCTGCCCAACCCGGCCGATATCCGGGGCTCCTTCACCCTGGGTGATGTATCCCGCTTCTTCGAAATTCCCCTGGACAGCCTGATAAGGGCACTGAATCTGGTGAACGCCGATGAAAATTTCCGGCTCAGCAGCTTCGAAGGGCTGACCGGAGAACTTGAAGACGGCGGTGAAATCGGCACCGACACCGTCAGGCTCTTCACCGCAAGATACGCGGGCCTGGATTACGTACCGGAAAAAAGCACCCGGCTTCCCCAAAGCGCCCTGGAAATCCTTTCCACGCGACTGACCCCGGCGGATATCGATGCGTTGCGCAGCGTCACCGTAGAATTCGGAGCGATTGACGCATCCGTCGAACCCGAAGAAGACCATGACGAGGAAGAGGAATCCGTCGCCCTGATCCGTGGAGGTACCAGCTTCTACGACCTGATCAGCTGGGGAGTGCCCCGGGAGGAAATCGAAGCGCTGCTGGGCATGGAGATGGGGCCGCTGAATCTCACCATCCGGGACTTTGCGCTGGGCAACGGCCTGGAATACAATGTAATCAAGACAGACATGCAGGAACTGGTGGATCGATATCAATGAACATCGCGCTTATCGAAGACAATGAGAATCTCAGGGAATCGGTCCGGGCCTATCTGGAGCTCGAGGGCTACCGGGTCATCGAATTCGATGACCTGCCCGACGTTCAGGATCTGACGGAAGCCGTGCCGGACTGCGTGATTCTGGACATCATGCTCCCCTCGGGGAACGGCCTGCTGCTGGGAAAACAGTTCCGTCAGCTCAGCCGGGCGCCTCTGATCTTCCTCACCGCCCGGGTCAGCGAATCGGACCGCATCACCGGCCTGGAACTGGGTGCCGACGACTACGTCACCAAGCCCTTCTCTCCACGGGAACTGGTTCTCAGGGTCAATGCCCTGATGCGGCGCTGGAGATCCGATCACAGCGAAGAGGACGCCTCGGCAACGGTCTCCCCGGCGCGCGACGGCGGCACGCAATCGACAGAGGCCTCCGATGCCCGCCGATATGTCCTGGCATCACACAGCCTGCTGATTTCCCCGGGGGATCACCGAATCTCCGCCGATGAAGAAGATGTCAAACTCACCGCCGCCGAGTGGAATATCCTGGATTTCATCAGTCGACGGCCGGGACAGATATTCACCCGGATGCAGCTCCTGGAACAATGCCTCGATTCTTTCGCCGAAGGGTCCGAACGGACCGTGGATACTCACATCAAGAATTTGCGGCAGAAGCTCGGCCTGGCGGACTGGATCGAGACCGAACGGGGATTCGGTTACCGCTTCGCTGGGAACGCCAAGTCATGAAGAGCATGCGCGGCTGGCTCCTGCGGAGGTTCCTGTTCATCCTGCTTATTTTCGTTGCGATGCAGGCCCTGCTGCTGGTCATCGGCTTCCGGATTGCCATTTCACTATACAATCGACAGACCATAAATAATCTCGAAGACACCGCCCGGGAAATCCTCATCAATCCTGCCAATCCCGACATTCCCGCCCTGGACTACAGCGCTCCGTTTTTTGTCTTCCGGGCCGACCGAAGCCTGGCTTACACCAACCGGGGACAGGGCCGTTCCCTTGAACCGGAGCTGCTCAAGCCGGTGCGCCTTGGGGAAAATACCATCGGGTACTGGTATGCCGCCCAGATTGAATTCCAGGACCGCCGGGAGAACCGCCTATTCCTGCTCGCCGTCGGGATCATGGCCGGCACCTCGCTACTGGTGTCGGGTATCCTCGCCAGCGTCGCAGCGGGAGCTACCGCGGGCAGGTTATCGCGGTATCTGGCAGCCATACGGAGCGATGTCCGCAGTATCGACGGTAAAAACCGGGTCGGCCCGGGGGACTTCCCGATCAGCGAACTGAGCGACATCTCTCAGACCATCGGGGATATCAGCGTGCGCCTTGCCGAGGAAGAAGCGTACAAATCCCAATGGATGCAGGACATGGCCCACGACCTGCGAACCCCTGTGGCCGGAATTAAAAGTCAGCTCGAGGCCATGATAGACGGGGTGCTTCCCGCCGACCCCGGGCGATTGCGCCGGAGCCTGGAGGAAATCGGCCGCATGGAATCGATGGTATCGGATATCAATGCCCTGTCGACCCTGGAGAACCGCCGCGAGATGCTTGTCGAAACTTTCGAAGCCTCCCGGCTGCTCGAGGACCTCAGGCAGCGATTCGAGCAGAGATTCCATCAGGCGGAAATGAAAATCGATTTCAGCGGCGACCCGGCACTCCGGTTTTCCGCGGATCCGCAACTGATCTTCCGGGCCGCCTCAAACCTGCTGGAAAACGCCCTGGCCTACAGTGCTCCGGGCGGCCTGGTCCTCTTTTCAATCCATAAAACGGCTGCTCTCACCGACGGCGGCCCCGGGCCGGGCAAGCTTCAGATCAGGAGCGTAAATGCACCGGCAGATCCGCCCGGTGAAGAGATACCG
>CAWZYW010000156.1:0-6142 GCA_963966255.1 uncultured Salinispira sp.
TTCGATAATCCCCAAGGACATTATCCAGTTTGCCCGGGAGTATCCCGACGGGTTGGTCCAGAATTGGCAGCGGGATGCGTCCGGAACCTGGTCCGATGGCAACGGCGAGGCGCCCGGCGGGGACCTGGAAAATCTGGTCAGGAATTTGCTACGCATGGAAGGCACCGAAATCGTGGATGCTGATGATGCCCCGGACAGTTTTCCCGTTCTCCGGATCCGGTCCCGAAGTGCCGACGGTCGTATTCTCACCCTGGCTTTTTACCGCTCAGAAACTGATGATGCCCGGTATTATATCTTCCCGGAGGAAGGGCCTGATTTCCGATCGCCCGACGGGGCATCCCGCTGGTATCAAATACCCGATTGGCGCTTCGAACCGTTTATCGCCTGGTGAGTTGAAATTCCGGATTTCGTCGCCCTGCTATCTGGGGGCGCCCATCAGATGGGCACGATATTTCTGGGGATCGGGTTTGAACCCGATTATCCGGCCTTTTTTCGGGGAAGACATGGTTGCCGCCTTGACTCCCTCTTTCATAAGCCGCTCACCGCCCATCAATCGTCCGCTCCGGGTACTGTACCCGGCAAAAACCGTCTCATCGCCGGGAATGCTTTCGTCACAATGCACGAGAAACTTTTCGATCTGTTTTATACACTCTTCCTGACCGTGATTCGGCAAAATCACCCCGTAGTACAATTTGTCCAAATTAAATACAAGATCTTCATAGCGGAAAAAGCTCAGCAGGGACTGCTCGAATTTTTCGAGTAGTTCGTGGTTCTTCGAGAATACCTTTTCCAATCGGAACACGGCAAAGGCGATATCCGACTCATTCTCCGCAGAGCGTTCTATTTCGTTATTCAATCTCAGTTTGATGAGATCCACCGGCCAGATCTGGTTTTCTTCCGGAAGGAATCGGGGTTTTCCGGGAGATGAATTATCGCGTTTATCAAAGCTGCGACCCGCCTGAGGTGGTTCCTCAACCATTTCGAGCTCTTCTTCAATATGATCGGCCTCAGATTTGACTGGCCTGGACGATTCGGAGCCCGCAGCTTCGACATGGTCTGAGGTCTGCGCGGCCGCGTCCGGGCGCATAGTGTCGGCATCCGAATGCCCGACGGAATGGTACTCGATGCCCGAATCCACCTCATCTCCCTGGGCGATCAGCCGGATAATAAGGAAGAGCAGGGTAAAAACCGCAAACCCGATAAGGAAATAGAGGATGTTGATCAGAATGGGATTCAAATCACCCGGCGCCAGGGCCTGAAAGACAACTGCCAGCTTTCGATTCCCATCCAGGGGGAATTCAAGAAGTTCTTCATAAATGTCGTTATAGCTCAGGTTCGGCGTACCGGACACCTGCTCGAGGTTCTGGGGGAGATTCTGAATATACTCCCGGGAACTGGTCCAGAGTTCGAAAATGCCGGCATCCTCCCGGTAAAGCATAAGAACCCGCAAGCGCCGGTCGATCCCGGATGGGGACGAGAGAAGCATCTCCTCGGTGAATGTCTGTGCGGAGTTTGCCCGATCGACGCTAGTTTGTATTCGACGTTCGAGGTAATTACTGACATCAAGCACAGCGGCCCGGCGAACCACCGACAGCATAAAGAAGAAATAGACCAGCAGGAAAATGAGGAAAATAACAGTGATGCTGATAAACAGTTTCTGAAAAGCAGTGCTCATAATATCATTATATGGGACAAACCGGCTCTTGCATACTCTCATTGGCGCAGTGCCCCGGATATGCGCGCCTAGCTGGAACTCTCATCCTCTGTTAATCGGGAAGCCAGGGATGAAACCGATACTGCTTCATCGCCCCCCCTCATCCACTCAAGATAGGCATCTTTCAACCCGATTCCGTCGAAATGCACCAGCTGATCCACCAGTATCCGGTTATCGGAGTTACTGAATAAGTCATCCGGAAGGCCGCGCAGTATGGTAGAGCGAAGGTCGGCGATGGGATCCTCCTGTTCGGGGATAACCACCGCCTTATCAGAGTCGGAATGATCCTCCGACGCCCTTTCTCTCAAGGCCCGTATCCGGAGCGCTAGATATTCTGCTGGGTCATTGACCGGGTCTACCGGAAGATATGCTCCTTCCGGGCTGTGACGTTTTATCCTCGGCCACCGGGAGCTGCCTCCAGAAGCCTTCAACCAATTGGCGTATACTTTCAAATCCTCTCCGCGGCTTCGAAGCCATCGCTGACCTGTCAAGGGTGCGAGCCGTGAGGTCCGCGATTCGAGATATCCGTCGAAACTGTGGGGCCGGCAATGGGTCTGTATTCCCAGGGCTCGCATATCAGCTCCGATCAACAGAACCTCTTCGCATTGCAGAAATCCAAGAATATCCAGCGCGGTAAACAGTACCGATCCTCGCTCCGAAAGTCGGAGCAATGCTGAGGACTGCGGGCTCGGGGACTCGATAGAAAGGCCGAGGGATATCTGGGTTATTGATCCAGGGCGCCCTGCCAGTGAACCCGGGAGCATGGCGTGTCTTGAAATAACAAGAGCGCTCCCTGGAGGAACTTCCCGCAGGTGAACCCCTGCCCAATACCCACCGTCAGTGCTGACAATTACGTCGGGTTTGATGTCGTTGGCGCGCAAGGCTGCAAGGGAGGAGGGCAGGGCCCACAAGACGATATCACTGCGGAAAAAGCGTATGACTTCCAGGGAAGCATTTAATCCGGGGCCTGATGCTGCCAGAACCACCGCTTTGTCCGTCGGCAGCTGCTGAAGCGGCCTTTGGTCGCTGGGCAGCATGCTGTTGTTGCGAATGTTCTTCATCCAGCGCCGACCGAAAAAAGAACGGGTGACATATGACTGCTGGAGTTCTGCAAAGGTGACAACGAATTCCTGAAGCAGCATCTCGTGCCGGGGCAGATGGGAAGCTGAAGGCCAATCGATCAGGGCTGCGGAAAGAAACTCGGGATCCGGGAGTTCCCGCCGCATGATATCCGACAAAATGCCGCCCTTGGCTGCACAGATGATTGTTGCCGGCGGGTCCATCTCAACCATCTCCTCGGGCATCTGTGAGACTGCGGCGTCCATAAGCTCACGGTTGCTGTACACAAGAAAACAGCGGGCCTGGGAAAAGCGCCGATGGGCTTCCAGGGCGGCGTACCCCAGCCCGGGATCAATAAAAAAAAGTTTTATCGGACGTTGGGAGTCATATTCCAGATGTTCCAGACTTCTTTCGACGATTCGCTGGGCTTCTTTCCGGGGATTTCGTCTGCTGTGCAGGTTCCTTCCCTGAAAATACAGTGTGGAGGCGTCTTCCGCTGAAGGGTCCCTCATTACGGCTCCCGGGGTCGGCTCAGCCGGCGTATCTCATTGCCAGGGATTTTTTCTCCTGGGAACCGAATTCAATGAAATCAAGACCCGGGAGAGGGGTGGAAAACGCCTGCCTGAGAGTAAATTCAAGTTGTTCGCAAATGAGATTGACATCCAGATCATCGATATGATCGAACAGCAGATAATAGTAGTCACTGTCCATTGAGACCGAACCGTCATCCTGGACAATGCTGCCGAATACCCGCAGGCAATCCCGCTCAAGGCTTCTTTTCCAGATTCCCGGGGCGGCTGACTCTATGATGGAGTGAAGTTGAACTTTCGGGAGACCCAGGAGAAGCGAATCCTCATAGTTCATAGCCAGGTTGATCTTGCCGGGAAATTCCTGGTTGCTGAGGATGAAAACCGGACTGATGTTCCTGAGAATCGCCGTTCTGCTGTTTTGTATCATTTTAGCCAGGGCGTCTTTCAAGGTGGAAGCCATTATTTCGAAGCTGTCGCCAGGGAGATCCAGAAGCTTGCTCTTCGTGATAATCAGCAGACCATCATCGATACGGCCAAAAGGGATAAGTGCGATACGTTCAATACTGTCGGCGGATCTTACTGAAAAATACGGCCGGATCAGGTCTATCTCTTCGGACCGAACCAGCAGCGGTCCAGCTGGAAAACGGCGAAGGCTGTCTGCATCGATGCGCATTCGGCTCAGGGTATCGAAGTCAATGTTCCTGGAACAGAACGGCACCAGGGTATCGTCGGCATGGTCAGGAAGCAGCAAAACCGCAGACTTGAGTCCGAGGAGATCTGCAAGAATTCCGAACACCAGATAAGGGGCATCGATACCACTTCCGATGCTGCCGATTCCGGCGAGAACCTGGGGAAGGATCTCCACTGGTCTCGGGAAGAAGTCCGACACTTCATTGTCGCGGGTCTCTATGGAAATTTCCTGGATTTCAGGACGTTCTGGAGGCGCAGCGGACCCATCGACTCCGGCGTCCTCGAATACGACCTCTTCAAACGCCTCTTCGCCGGTTTTTTCCCGCTCTTCCAGAATTTTCCGCGCCCGTGCCAATAAACCAATAGAATGAGGGGTCACAGGTGGGGAAACGGAGTTTTCGTTTTCGCGATACGCTTTTACCCGTGCCAACAGGCCCATGAGTTACAGCCCCAGCTTTTCGAATAAGGTGTTATAGGTTGCGAAGTGCTCGGACTGGGCGAACTCTGCGATCTTTTCATCAGGGAGATTTTCAAGGAGCGAATCCATGTAGGTAAGCACTGCCTTGAGCTCATGCTTGATCTCAGTCAAATCATCGCGTTCAGCTTCGTAGCCGGTCTCATCAGACGCGGGAAGCGGTTCTACCATGCTTTCGTCGAGATCCACTTCAGAGATGTCGTCCTCGCTACTCAGGTCAAGGGAATCACCGGGTCCATCGGTTCCGGAGCTCAGTAATGCTTCTTCCTCGGGGCTCAGGTCCTCTGTCATGTGAATATCCTCATCGATGTCATCAAGCGGGATCTCATCGAACATGGTTTCATCGGCACCTATGGTCGATAACAGGGCTTCTTCGGAAGCGGTTTCCTCTTCTATCGAAAATTCGTCTTCGATCTCAATTGCGGCCGGCGCTTCGGGTTCTGCTTCACCGTCTATCACTTCCGCTGAGTCGCTGAGTTCCGGGAGTTCGAGCTCCATTTCCTCAAGCTCGTCCCCGGTATACAGCTGTATATCCGAGTCGTCATCGCTGAGGTCTTCAATTCCCGCGAGTTCTTCTTCAATATCCAGCTCGGCCATGGCCTGGATTTCGTCTTCGCTGCCTTTGAACGGATCATCTTCCTCAACGGAGATTTCGGTAACCAAATTCCCATCCCCGTCCTGATCTTCGAAGGCCGAGTCCGCCACATCATCGACTTCCGGGTCAAAACTCGACTCCCCGGTTTCCTCGGTGAATTCGGCGGTATTCAGAATATTGTCCAGTTCATCGCCGGTCAGGGCAATGGTATCATCTTCGTCGTCGGAGGAGAAAAATCCGCCACCTACATCGCTGGTGCCGTCGTCGAAGGCATAGTCACTGCTGAGCTCGCCATCGCTCTCCGAGGCGGAAACCGCCTGGGCAGCCGCCGCGCCTATAGCGCCACCGGCTACCGCCGCGGCTCCGGCTTGAACGGCCCCACCGGAACGAAGCCTGCTCAATTCTTCCCGGAGGCTGGTGAGTTCACTCTTTATGAGATTCAGTTCGCTTTCGATATTTGTTAGGGTATTCTCGGAATCGCGATCATCGGCATGGAGCGCCTGCTCAACCAGTGAAGGTTCCGAGGGTTGAGATTCTTCCGCCAGACTATCGCTGAAGGCTGCCACGTCGTCGAAGGACTCGTCTTCGGTGATATCGAGCTCGTCAAGTTCCTCGGAATAATCGGTATCGGGCATATCTTCGAGACTGATGACCTCTTCTTCGGCGCCTGGCAGGGTCTGTTCTTCGACGATCAACTCGTCAGCATCGAGATCGACGATTTCATCATCAAGATCGATATCCAGCTCCAGCTCATCTCCGGCCAGTTCGCTGCTAAGCAGGTCATCATCTTCGCCCAGATCGAGGAAATCCTCGCCGATGACCTCGGCGTCCGTATTTTCTTCAACCGGTTCCGGAGCGGTTTTATCCATAAAATCATCGAGGTCGATGTCTTCAAGCAGATCATCTTCATCTTCGGGTTCTACCATTACTCCCAGATCACTATCGTCAGAATCCAGCGCGGAAAGTTCTCCGTCATCAACGGAGATCATGCTGTCATCCAGATCTTCTATGTCAAGTTCGATATCCACCGACTCATCGTCGGGGGCGGAATCCTCATCCAGGACCGAAAGTTCGTCGTC
>CAWZYW010000157.1:0-6130 GCA_963966255.1 uncultured Salinispira sp.
GAGCTCAGCGTGACCGAAGCCGGGCCGCAGGCCTGGCGCTCATCGGCCCGACGCATCCGTTCGGCATCTCTATTCCCCGATGAAGGGGAAAGCCTGAGGGTGGTTGCCAGCCGCTCACACCTGAACGACGCCACCCGGGAATTCATCCATCGCCTGGAGGCCACCGGTCGCCGGATCGAGACCGCCAACTCCGGAAGCAGCCTGAAGCTCTGCCGGGTGGCCACAGGCGAGGCACAGGCATATCCCCGCTTTGCCCCCACCTGCGAGTGGGACACCGCCGCCGCCGATGCGGTCTGCCGGGGAGCCGGGGCCCGGGTGCTCAGCGCCGAGACCGGCAATTTGCTGGTATATAATAAGGAAGATATATTAAACCCCCATTTTCTGGTCACGGGAATCCGCGAGATCCAGGACCTGCTTGGGGAACTGATAGAAGAACAGCCAGAAGAACAGCCAGAGGAAGCGCAATGAGGAAATATCATTTGAACCACCTTCGGGCCCTGGAGTCCGAGGCGATTTACGTCATCCGGGAAGTGGCCGCCCAGTTCGAGCGCCCGGTGCTGCTTTTTTCCGGCGGCAAGGACTCGATCTGCATGGCCCACCTTGCCCGCAAGGCCTTCCATCCCGGAAAGTTGCCCTTTCCGCTGATGCACGTGGATACCGGCCATAATTTCCCCGAGACCATCGAGTACCGGGACCGCTTCGTCGCCGACATGGGCGCTCAGCTCATCGTTGCCCATGTTCAGGACTCCATCGATTCCGGGCGGGTCACCGAGGAGACCGGGCCCTATGCAAGCCGAAACTCCCTGCAGACCGTCACCCTGCTGGACGCGGTGAAGGAGCACAAATTCGATGCCGCCATGGGCGGGGCCCGAAGGGATGAGGAGAAGGCCCGGGCCAAGGAGCGCTTTTTCTCCTTCCGCAACCGCTTCGGCCAATGGGATCCCAAGAACCAGCGGCCCGAGCTCTGGAACATCTTCAACGCCCAGAAGCACATGGGAGAGCATTTCCGGGTATTCCCCATATCAAACTGGACTGAGCTGGACGTATGGAGCTATATCGCCCTAGAAAAGATTCCCATGCCCAGCCTTTATTTCTCCCACAAGCGCGAGGTACTGATCCGCGACGGGGTGATCCTGGGCGACAGCGAAATCATCGAAAAGCTTCCCGGCGAAAAGGCCGTTGAGAAGATCGTGCGCTTTCGCACCATCGGCGACATGACCTGCACCGGCGGGGTGGAAAGTCCCGCGTCCAGCATTGAGGAAATCATCGCCGAGATCGCATCGACCCGCACCACCGAGCGCGGCGGCCGGGCCGACGATAAACGATCCGAGGCGGCCATGGAAGACCGGAAGAAGCAGGGGTATTTTTAATGAGCACGCAGCAGATACAAGACGACCTTGAATACAACATCGATGAATATTTGAATCGGGAACTGCTTCGATTCACCACCGCGGGGTCGGTGGACGACGGCAAGAGCACCCTGATCGGCCGGCTCCTCTACGACAGCAAGGCCATTTTCCAGGATCAGATGGATGCCCTGGAAAAATCCAGCAAGCTGCGGGGCGAGGAGGACGTGAACCTCGCGCTGCTCACCGACGGCCTGCGGGCCGAGCGGGAGCAGGGCATCACCATCGACGTGGCCTACCGCTACTTTTCCACCCCCCGGCGGAAATTCATCATTGCCGACACCCCGGGTCACGAGCAGTACACCCGGAACATGGTCACCGGCGCATCGACGGCCCACCTGGCGATCATTCTCATCGATGCCCGCAAAGGCGTTCTGACCCAGAGCCGGCGCCACGGCTACATCGCCAGCCTTCTGGGCATTCCCCACCTGGTAGTGGCGGTGAACAAGATGGATCTGGTGGACTGGAAGCAGGAAATCTTCGATGAGATCGTCGCCGATTACACCGATTTCTGCGATAACCTGAATATCGACGACATCACGTTTATTCCCATATCCGCCCTCACCGGCGACAACGTGGTCGACCTCAGTACCAACATGCCCTGGTACGAAGGCCGTTCGGTGCTGCATCACCTGGAAACCGTGACGCTGGCGGGCGACCGTAACCTGGAAGACTTCCGCTTCCCGGTGCAGTACGTGGTTCGCCCCCACCTGGATTTCCGCGGCTTCGCCGGCCGCATCGTTTCCGGAACCGTTAAGCCCGGGGATGAAATCATCGCCTACCCGTCGGGTCACGGCTCGAAGGTCAAGTCCATCGTCACCTACGACGGCGAACTGGAGGAAGCCTTCGAAAGCCAGTCGGTGGTGCTCACTCTGGAAGATGAGATCGATATCTCCCGGGGCGACATGATTGTCAAAAAAGAGAATCTGCCGGACAAGTCCACCCGTTTCGAGGCCGCCCTCTGTTGGATGGATGATAACCACAGCCTGAGCCTGTCGAACCATTACATCCTCCAGCAGACCAGCCGCACGGTTCAGGCATACGTGACCAGCCTCGATTACCGGATTAACATCAACACCCTCGATCATGAAACAGTCGATACCCTGACCCTGAACGAGATCGGCTATGTCGATATCGAAACCGCCCATCCGCTGTATTTCGATCCTTACATGCGAAACCGCGAAACCGGCAGCTTCGTCCTGATCGATCCCGCCACCAATCTGACAGTGGCGGCGGGGATGATCCGCCACGAAGCCCGGGATCCCGAGGACGCCGCCGCCAATACCGATGCTGATTCCGCCGCACGACGGCCCGCCGGCACTCCAGGCCAGACCACCAGCCCCAATGTCCGCTGGGAAGGCACCGCCGTGGATCTGTCCAGTCGGGAAAAACGGAACGGGCACCAGGCCGGAGTCCTGTGGTTTACCGGCCTTTCCGGCAGCGGGAAGAGCACCATCGCCAAAGCACTGGAAGCCCGGCTCTTCGCAGAAGGCAGGCAGGTTTTTATGCTCGATGGTGACAACGTCCGGCACGGCCTTAACGGCGACCTGGGATTCAGCGAAGAAGACCGCATCGAGAATATCCGCCGGGTAAGCCATGTGGCCCGGCTGATGTACGACGCCGGATTCATCGTGCTCTGCACCTTCATCAGTCCGATGAAGTCCATGCGCGATGAAGCCCGAAAACTCTTCCCGGAAGGCCGTTTCCGCGAAGTATTCGTCAAGGTCGATATCGATGAAGCCCGCCGACGCGATCCCAAAGGCTTATACAAGAAAGCCGATGCCGGCGAGATCAGCGATTTCACCGGCGTGCATCAGCCCTATCAGGAAAGCCCCGATGCCGAAATTATCATCGATACCCAGAAGCTGGGCGTGGACGAGGCGGTTGAGAAGCTGGTCGAGGGGTTAAGCTGATGTATTGACCGGGGGGCGATCATGCTGCTGCCTCCGGGAGAACGATCTGCTATAATAAAAATATGGAGATTGAAGACCGCGGACAGGAGCGCATGATTGCCATACTCACCGGAATACTGGCTGCAGTTCCGGACATTCGGCTGGCGCTATTGTACGGGTCGCTGAACAAGGGCGTATTTGGTCCCATGTCGGACATCGATCTCGCCGTCGCAGCTGATAAACCCCTGGAGATGGAGAAACTGGCTGAGCTTTCCGGAGAGCTGGAAGCCCGTCTCGGACGGAGTATTGATATTCTCGATCTCTACGGGGCAGAAGGGTTGATCCTCTCCGAGGCGATGGGCGGTCGCGTTCTGATCGAGGACGTTGAGCTGCGCCACCGGTATGCCATGAAGGCCATATATTATCGCGAAGATTTACTCCCCATCGTAAATCGCGAGCGCTTGGCCGCCGCCCGGAGGTTTGCCGGTGAAATCTGATGTCATTCTGGCTAAGCTGGAGTCTCTCGAACGCTGTATAAGACGGGTAGAGCAGAAGCGACCGGATTCCATGGATCATCTGATGCAAGACCTGGACCGGCAGGATGTCATCGTCTTGAATCTGGAGCGTGCCATTCAGCAGTGCGTGGATATCGGTACCCATATTCTGGTGGCCCGGGGTTACGCCGCTCCGGAAAGCATGGCCGGGGTATTTGCTCAGTTGGCAGATGCCGGCGTTGTATCTGCCGACATTGCCTCAAGATTAAAAAATGCCGTCGGGTTTCGGAATATCGCGGTTCACCAGTATGAAAAACTCTCATTATCGGTGGTATATTCTATTATCACCGAGCAACTTGATGACTTTCGCAAATTTTCAGCTGCAATCCTGAAGCTTCTCTGATTGTTTTAAGCAGCCAGATGCTATCCCAGACAATCTCTTGCTTTTCATGACACCCAGAAGCTGGGCGTGGACGAGGCGGTTGAGAAGCTGCTGGAGTCATTAGGCTGAGAGTTATTCGCGGATCTCGATGCGCTGAAATGTCGGGATCCGCTGAATTCTGTCGCTGGGCGTCCGGCGCACCAGGTAGAGAAGGTAGTCGCCCGGGGCAACCCCGTTGATCATGAAATCCACGTGATTGCTTCCGATCCGGCTGTATTTTGAGATGCGGATTCCGCCGCCGCGGGTGTCCGCCGGCTGCAGGAACAGACCTTCGTCGCTCCTTCGGATATTGAAGCTTAAATCGTAGCCCATCATATTAAACAACGCCGGCTGAATGACGGGGTTTTTCAGATACTCCTTCCCCGCAGAATACAACCCGAAAAGCTGGGGCTCCATGGGTTCGTGAAATCCAATAACATGGAGCTCTGCCCGGGACCGGATGTCCTGCATGATCTCCTTTCTGATCACGAAAATGATGCGCAAGGCCTCGGAGGAAATACTCGGGTGGGCATCATCCCCGGGAACTGAGCCGGCCCTGAGACCCGGGGCAAAGCTTCCCAGCGGCGTCACGACTTTTTTTCCTTCAAGGGTGTGCGTGACCAGAGATTCGATAAGGCCTGAGAATATACTCTTGATATCATGACGCGAGACTGAAAGTCTCGATTCCAGCTCCCCCAGCAGAATGTGGAACGGGACTTTCCCGGAGCGGTAAATTTTCGGGATCAGCTTGTCGTTTTTTGCGATATGGTGCGGGTGGAGGGTGATTGAGATGCTCATAGCTAGTGTACCGCATTCTTATGATTCGCGCTTTGACTGCGAGATTTAAATTAAATCATTGAATGATTTCTATTAATCATTGAGTCATTTTAATTAAATCATTCAGTGATTTTGTAAAGCAGAGTGTTTCCCGGGTTTTCTATGTTGCTCTTTCTTGGGACCTCACACAAATAAAGATAAAATAAATCCAATTAATGAATGTTTTTCTGCACGAAAATTTCATTTTCTCTGGATTTCATTCCGGCGACGAGCTATATTCCAAAAATCTAATATTGCAATACCTAAGTAAAAAAATAAGGTATCGCAGTTAACCAAGGAGTATACGTATGAAGAAGACTTTACTTTCCATCGCATTTGTCCTGCTTGTGGTTTCCATTGCCAGCGCCGCCGGCTCCGCTGAGAATTCCGGCGTGACCCCTGCCACCCGTGTAGACGGCGTGGTCGAAACCATCGAAACTGCCGACACCGGTTTGGTAACCGTCACCATCGCCGACGAAGACGGCACCGTTTATACCTTCACCGTTACCGAAGCTGATTTCGCTCGCATGGGTTTCGTTGCCGGCGACAGCATCGAAGTCGAAGGCGAACTTGATGACGACGGCGATTTTGAGATCGAGGTCGAGTGGATCGGTGCCGACGGCGTTGAGTACGAAATCGAGTTCGAAGATGACGATGATGACAACGACGATGACTACGATGACGACGATTATGATGATGACGATTATGATGATGACTACGACGACGACTACGATGACGACGACTACGACGACGACGATGATGATGACGACGACGACGACGATGACGATGATGATGATGACGATGATGACTACGAAGACGACGATGATGATGAGTAATCAGCCTCGCCTGTCGCATTGTCTCTAAGACGTTCAGACGGTAAACATGGCCGCGCCGGGTTTCGATCCGGCGCGGTTTTTTTATGCAATGCGCTGAAATTAATGATACGAGCGCAACATGGCCTTGTCATTGGATTAGCTATATTGTAGGGGGTCGCGGCCTGAAGCTATAGAAGTAGAATCTCCTGTTCTCCGTAGCATTGTTGAATCAGGCCCCGCTGGGTCCGCCGTACCAGCCTGATGCGGTAGCGGCCTGGTGGAATGC
>CAWZYW010000158.1:0-6120 GCA_963966255.1 uncultured Salinispira sp.
CGACTACGCCGCTCCCGAGCTGCTTTCCGGCGGATTGCCTGATCCCAGAGCGGATATTTATTCGGCCGGGGTGGTGCTCTTCGAAATGCTCACCGGCTCGCTGCCGTTCACCTCCAGCAGCCCTCATCTGACCATACAGCGGCACATGAATGATCCGGTGCCGGCAATCAGGGATTTCGATCCGGAGCTGTCCGACGATCTCCAGGCAATTATCAATACTGCAATGGCCAAACTGCCGGGAGATCGCTTCCAGACTGCTTCGGAATTTTCACTGGCCATTCGAAAGGGACGGGTCGGTCGATCACTTCCGCCTGCCCGAAGCAGCAGCTGTCCCCAATGCGGTGCCCCCTTGTACAGGGATTTCCCCCTGTGTCTGCGCTGCGGGTATCTTGAAGCCCGTCTCGCGCCGGCCCTGCCCATCGGCAGAGCAGGGGAATCAAGAGCCCGGTCAGCGCTGCTGATCACCGGTCCCGGAGAACCGGGAGATCGTTTTCCCCTGGACCTGCGCCATCGGCTGGTGGATTTCGTGTCCCGCATCGGCGGTGATCCCCGACGTATTGAGAAGCGCATTCCCCGCCTGCCGTTTTTCCTGCTCCGCAACCTGACCGAGCAGAACGCCAGGGAGCTCGGGGCATCCCTCTCGGAACTCGGCATCGAAAGCCGAGTGATCAACCCGGACAATCCCGAGCAAAGGAGATTCGCCCGCAGGAAAATCGCGCGAAAATTCGGGGCTCTCTATCCGAGAATACTGCTGATCATGGCGGGCATGTCAGGCGGGTTTGTGGCTCAGCTCAATAACGCCCCGCAGGTAATGTTACCTTTGATCGGGGCGGGGGTGTTTCTGGTTCTACCGACGGTTACCCTGATTGGATTTTTGCGTCCGGAAATCCGTCAAAACATTGAAGGCTCCAGAATTCCCACGGCAGCCCTGGCGAAGCTGGCATCGCAACTGGAGCAGCCCCAGGCCAGGTCTGTTATCCAGCGGATCAGTCTGTCACTTGCCCAGCTCGAGCGGGAGAAAGCAAAGGGCAGTGAACTTGAACAGCTCTATGGCGGGTTTCAAGAAATGATAGCTCAGGTTCAGGCCCTCGACGGCGAGTTATCAAGGCTCCGCAAAGGGAGCCCGGGCCCCGATGAGTTGAAAGTGATCAGCCAGCTGGAGTCCACGCTCCAGCGCTACCTTGACCGGCTCCTGCGCCACTCGGTGGAAGTGGACCGGGTGCGTCTGGCGAAAATCAGTGTCGGCGGGGAGGTCCAATGAACACGGCGAGCATACATGACTATCGGCTTGGCAGAGAACTGTTCTCCGATTCACTGGCAAGCACCATGGAAGCCCGGGGGCCAAAGGGGCCGGTACGCATTCATCTGCTGCATGCCCATCTTGAGACGGATCCGGTCATACTCCAGTCGTTCCTTTCCGAGTATCGCAGCTACGCCGAACTGGATCACCCCGGACTGCCTGCGGTCTATTCGGTAATCGAGGGTCCACCGGCAGTGATTTGCGCTCCCCGGGACTGGGAGGCCCTGCCTGAAGCTCCTCCGGCGGGATTCGCTGAGCTGGCCCGGTATCTCCAATCACTGGCGGGAATCCTCGATTACGCCCACGGGCAGGGTCTGGTGTTCAGGGATCTCGCCCCTTCGAGCCTGGGGATCCGGGCCGACGGTACAGCGGTAATCACCGACGCCCCCCGGGGAAGGATCAGGGATGTGCTTTCATTGAGCAGCAGCACCATGATGTCGGCCCGCATGGAGTTCCTCGCACCGGAGGTTCTTTACGGAGACAACTGCGATCCCCGGTCGGATCTGTACTCCCTCGGTCGTATTTCACGATCCCTCCTGGGCGGCGCAACCGGTATTCCGGCGCCTGAGTGGTTTCTCGTTTTGATTGATAGGCTCTGCGCCGACATCGAATCCCGGCCGGGGAGTGCCGAAGAGGTTCTTCAGATCCTGATTTCTCAGACCAGGCCAGAACCGGAGCCCAGGATTCCCTGCTTCTCCTGCCTGGAGGAATATCCGGCGGCTTTGCCCATCTGCCCGGCCTGCGGCAAGACGCCGCCGGTTATAAAGCGAGAACATGAATACGGCGACGGAGAATCGCTGGTCTTGAGAAAAATCAGCGAGCGCGAGGAAATCCTGAGCCCGTTTATACAACGGCTGAGGGCCTTATCCGGCGATCCGGATTTTTCGGTTAATATTCTCACCGGAGACATCCGGATGTACGGCAAGGCTGAGAAGGAGGCGGGGAAGCAGCTCCCTATGATTATTATGAACCGCCTGAGCGCTTCCGAATGCACCGAGCTCATTTCCGCTCTTGAATCGGGAAAGAAAAGTGAAATCCATCTGGAGCGCTATCCTGCGGGGACCCGGAAGAAGTTTAAAAGCGGACCGGTCATCCGGGAGATCATTCGGCCGAGCATTGACCCGTCCATGCTTGAGGATGCGAACCGAATCAGATCCCGGATCGCCTCAGACCAGGGGGAACAGAAACGCCCGGGACTGGAACTCCTGATGAAGATGCTCGGCAGCCTGAGCCGGGATGTTTGGGAAGAACCTGAAACCCTGGTCATCCGGGATCGGATCCAGGAGATCGACCGGCAGCTCGCGGATCTTAGTTCAGTACTGGAATCGCTGAACCTGGGGGATATCTATAATCGCATCAACAGCATCAATCGACGTATATCCCGCAGCGAAAACACCGCCGAAATCTCCGCGCTGATTGATGACAAGACTCAGCTGGTAGAGGCATTCTCCCGGTTTCGAACCGCGGAGCGCCAGAAAACCTGTTTACTTCGTGAACTCTCGGGCCTCGAAGCCCAGGTAATCGCCGCGAAAGACTAACCCGGCAAGGAAACTGATTAAGTCGCCCCTTGCACCTGGATCATCGCGAAGGTCACCCCTGACGGATCGTTGAACAGGCAAAGCCACTCGCCGGGTGCAAGCTCAGCCGGCGGATCTACGATGAGACCGCCGTTGGCCTCGATGAGCACCGCGCTGGCATGGATATCCTCAACCTGGATGTACAAGGCCAGAAAGGGCAGCTTCGCCCGGCGAAGGGTAAATATCCCCCCTCCGTGGAGATTGAAATTCCCGTTTTTCATCTTATAAAAACCAGCGCTTTCATCCAGGTAAAACTCCCAGCCGAACACGGTTTCGAAGAAGTGAACTGATTTTTCCTGATCCTGAGTTGCCAGCTCCCACCAAATAATCGGGTTCATTTTCTAATGCTCCTCTTTTTCCCCCGGGGATTTTCCCCTGATCACCAACTCAACTCCAGAATACGCCGGAGCTGATCATCCTCTAGCGCCAGCGGATTGCCTTTCATGCTGCTTGCTCCCTTTGCTTTGGAGATGATTTCATCGATCCGGCGATTATCAACACCCAACGCACCCAGTCCCGGAATATTGAGGTTCCCTGCCAGAGTTCGAACCATATCTATGGCATCCTTGGCATCCGCCGAAGGATTCCCGCAGAGCATGGGTCCCAGAGCCAGATAGCGTTGCAATGCCGTATTAATGATCGGATCGTTGCCGGTTTGTCGATTCAAGGCTTCGAAATTCACTTCCATCACCGCCGGAAGCAAGGCTGCGCATATCGATCCATGAGCCGCGGGAAACATTCCCCCGATGGGACCGGCGAAACCGTGGACCGCCCCCAGTTTCGCGTTGGCCAGGGCCAGGCCGCCGAGAAGACTGGCCAGGGCCATGTCTTCCCTGGCCTCAATATCGCCGGGGTCGGTGCAGACCTTCGGCAGGGCCCTGGCAGCCCTGGGGATACCTTCCCGGCAGAAGCCGTCGGTCATCGGCGTAGCCATCGGCGAAACCCATGGCTCGATGAGCTGGGTCAGGGCATCCATGCCCGTGGCGGCACTGATGGCCGGAGGGAGATTAAGGGTCAAGGCGGGATCAACGATCACCGAAGCGGGGATCATCCCGGGATCCCGGAGGCTTACCTTTACCTGTTTTTCCGGGACTGACAGCACGGCGTTTTTCGTCACTTCGGATCCCGTCCCCGATGTGGTCGGGATGGCGAGCACGGGAAGAGGAGGCCGCTTCAGCGGCTTACCGGCGCCCACCACCTCCAGATAATCAAGCGCCGGGCCCTCATTTGGACAAAGCGCCGCGATCGCCTTGGCTCCGTCGAGGGCGCTGCCGCCACCGATGGCGATGACCATCTCTGCGGAAAACTCCCGGGCCACCTGTACGCCGCGGTCAACCAGGCCGAGGTCCGGCTCGCCGGAGATTGGAAACACAGTAGAATCTATCCCGGCAGCTTCCACATAGGATTCGAGTTCATCGATAAATCGCCGGGAGGATCCGCAGACAATCAGAGCCCGGCATCCCTCACCGGCCGTACGCTCATCAACCACGGAGACTGCACGCTGTGCGGCCCGCAATTCCGAGAGAGCCGATGGAATCTGTGAGAACGTGCCGTTGCCGAAACGGATCATCCTCGGCGCCGCCAGAGAGAATTTCCCGATTGCCATGTCAGCTTTCCCAGCCCTCGCGTTCGGCTGGAAGTATTTCCCGGAACTTCACCGATGACCTGGGGCGGGCCATCATTTCGGCAACCCGTTCCCGCCATTCGAGGTAATGGGATGTCTCTTTGTGTGCCGCGGCGGCGGTCTCGTCATCGTATACCTCGACCAGGGCGAAGTGAGCCGGGTTTGCCTGATCGGCGATAAAATCGAAGCGGGCAATACCAGACTCGCGGATGCTCGCTTCGGCATTGTTTTTCGTGGCGGTGATAAAATCCTCCACCCGGCCCGGCAGAACTTCAATGTCCACATGCACAATAAACATGGCGTATCCTCCGCCTAGAGTATAGTCTCAGCCGCGGATAATAAGGGAGGGATATTTTCTCTTGATGCTCCTCCCGAGGGAGGATATGGTGAGGGAATAAATGAAAAAAGCATCCCTGGCCGCAATATTTCTTATCATCGCCGCTCTTGGAATGAGCGCTCAGGCCATCGAGCGGAATTTCCGAATTCTGGTTCTCCACTCGTACAGTCAGGATTTTTCCTGGACAGAGAGCATCAATCGCGGCTTGCATGAAACCCTCAACCACGCGCGCTACGAGCTTTCATTCGAATATCTCGATGCGAAACGGTATACCCGGGATGAGCACCTGCAGCTGATGGCGGAGCTGATCCAATCCAAATATCGCCGGGTCCAATTCGACCTGGTACTGGTTTCCGACAACATCGCCTATGAGTTGTATCGTGAATTGAGGGATGATCTGTTCCCCGATACCCCGCTGCTCGCCATTGGCTTGAATTCGGCGGTTCGGGAAAGACTGGAAAACTCAGCGTACATAATCGAAAACAATGACTACCAGAGAACGCTGGAATTGGCGATGTCACAATACCCCCTAGCCCGCCGGCTGTACATCGTTCTTGATCAGACCCCGACAGGAATGCTCATTCGCGATGAAATCAGGCAATTCGCACGCACGGCGGATCTGCCCCCGATAGAATGGATCGACAGCGGGCCGGCTGATGAAATCCTGCGCAGGATCGAAGCGATCCCTCCCGATGATATCCTGCTCTATATTCTCTATTTTTCCAATGCCGGATCTCCGGTGGATAATTCCGCCCTGCTCCAGGCGGTATCCGACCGGTCTCCAGTGCCGGTTTATGGATTCTGGTCATTTGCCCTGAGCGACGGGGCCATTGGCGGCTCGGTGTACGACGGCCGATCCCTCGGGCAGCGAGCGGGGAATCTGATTACCGAATATCTCGAGCGCGGCGGTCGATGGGACTTCTATATTGATGAGCCGATTACCCGTTATATCATCGATTACCCTACGGCTCTCCGCTATGGATTGACCGCCGGTGATTTCCCCCGGGATACGCTTTTCCTTCGCCGACCCGAAAGTTTCTTTTCCCGCCACGCTTCGGTTCTGTTGAGCTCTCTGGGGATAATCCTGGTCCTTGTGGCGATAATCGTACTGGTTCAGTTGAATCTTCGACGTCAGAGGGCCATAAACCGTTTTAATCGCACGTTGATGGAAACCCAGCGGGAAATTCTGTTTAACCTGGGCTCGGTGATCGAGCGGCGTTCCCGTGAAACCGCGGATCATTTAAAACGGATCACCGGCATTTCCGAAAGCATCGCCCGGAAA
>CAWZYW010000159.1:0-6103 GCA_963966255.1 uncultured Salinispira sp.
ACATTGCCCACGGCACTGTCCCGGGCAATGGGAATCTCGGCGCTGCGGGGGGAGACCTGCCCGGTCTGGTACATCCGACGCTCGATAAGGGGAATCTCGGTCTTGTTGGTAAGCAGCAGCACCACCGGCATTTCCGGATATCGGGTTTTGATATCCGCCGCCAGATCGAAGCAGCTGGTTTCTCCGGTGCGCATGGTGGTTATGACGATATCGAAGGATTCTTTCTCCAGAATATCCAGGGCTTCTTCGGCGCCCGGTACGGATATCATTCGGGGGATACTGGTCAAATTCAGCTGGTGGTATTCACCCACCAGCTGGTCGGACAGCAGCGAATCGTGTTCGAAGATGTACGCGTCGTAAAAGGTGGAAATCAGGAGAATCCGGCGGATGCGGAAGGGCATCAGGTTGTGGAAATTATCCTCGCCGAATTTAAATTTGCGGTAGTAGAACGACAGTTCCCGAAGCTTCATATATCCAGTGTAGCCCCGGCGGAGCGGGCGGGCAAGGCGGAAAAGCGCGTCCGTAGCGCCGCCTTATCATCGGCTTCCGGAATCCCCCCCACTGGAGGTCCCGCCTTCGGGAGACCGTGCCGCGCGTATCTCGGCGAGGGTCATGCCCCCGGGAATGCCTTCTTTTATATAGAGGTCCATCTGAGGATAGGGAATCACCACGCCGGAAGCCTTGAAGCGGCGCCAGGTTTCCTTGCGCAGCCAGGACATGGCCAGGAAGCGCTCGCTGCCGTCGACAATGCGCACCAATAGCCGCATATCGATGCTGGAATTCCCGAAACCCGTTACCAGCACCCGGGGTTCCCGATGTTTGTTCCAGAAGGGGCAGTCCCGCCCCACGCCCATCAGCACCTCTTCCACCTGATCCAGATCGCTGTCGTAGTGGACCCCCACGTCCATGGGCACGGTGACCTGGGAGTCATCATAGCTGTAGTTGTGCACCGGCGAGCTGATGATGTTGGTGTTGGGGACGATGATGGTTTCGTTCAGCAGCGTGTTGATCACCGAGTGAAGGAGGGTTATGCGCACCACATGGCCCTCCACCGGTTCGGCGGTGGAGGCGGTGATGATAAAATCCCCCTCCTTGATCGGCCGGGTAATGATGATGATCAGTCCCGCGAAGAAGTTGGCCACCAGGCCCTGGAGACCGAAACCGATACCGATACCGAGGACAGAGAAGATTACGATGAGGCTGGAAAAGTCTATGCCGATAATGCTCAGGCCGATGATCAGAACCAGCATCATCACCGCATAACGGGCGATGTTGGCGATGCTGAAGCGCCGGGATGCGTCCACCGGAATTCGCCGGAGCACTTCCTTTTCGATAAACACTCGGCTGGTCATGCCGGCCCAGTTGGCAAGGTAAAAAATGGGCAGCGCCGCCAGCAGGGTCACCACGGAAATCTGGAGATCGCCGCTGGAAATAAATGACTCATTTAGAATCGACCAGACCGAAGTCAGGACCGCGTTGAACTGCGCTCCCAGAAGGAAGGCGAGTAACATAAAAAACAGGGCGAGAAGAAGCACCCGTATTGTGATTTTTACCCAGCGGACTACTATCGTGCGGGTTTCTTCCTTGAGTTTGGACCGTTCCAGGACCCTGACCAGACTGCCCCGCACGAGCCTGAGCAGGAACATGCCAAGAATGAAGGGCAGGACGAACTGAAGGGCGAACTGAAGCAGTGAGAACGGGAGTTCCAGGGATCCGATGGTCAGGGGGATGCGGACGAACTCCCAAACCACGCTGAGAAAGTCATTCATAGTACCAGTATAGCCCGGATCAGCTCCGGGCGTAATCCTCCATCTCAGTTCGCTGTTCGACGCTGATGAGTCCCCGGGCCTGGCAAAGGGGCAGGAACTCGTGAATTTCGGCGAAACTGCGCAGATCCACCCCCGCCTCTTCCATATCTTTCCGACCCCGGGCTCCCCTTTCTATAAGCACCACCAGCTTATCCACCTTCAGACCGGCTCCCCGCAGGATTTCAAGGGCTTCGATCTTGCTCTTTCCGCTGGTGATCAGGTCGTCCAGCAGCAACACCCGGTCGCCGGGTTTCCACCGGCCCTCCACAGTATTGCCAGTACCGTGGCTTTTGGCGTTCATCCGCGGAAAGACCATGGGAATGCCGGTCTCCAGGCTGGCGGCCTGGGACAGGGGAAGACCCGCCACCGGTATTCCGGCGATGGCGTCGAATTCTTCGCCCTCGGCCTGCAGTTCGCGGATCAGTCTGGCGTAGGCCCGGGCGACGTCCCGCATTAACGACGGATAAGACATAACACGCCGCAGATCGATATAAAACGGTGATTTCTCCCCGGATTTCAGCGTGAACTCCCCGGTCTTGAAACACTCGGCGTCGATGAGCCCCCCAAGGACCCGCTGTTTCAGGGGATCGGCGGAACGGAGGGCATTCTCGCCGGAAACGGCACCGCTGACCACCCCATTCCCCGCCGATCTCCTTCCGCTCAGAGCCTTTTCCCGGGCTGCGTTGAGTTCATCAACAAATTTCCGGGCTGCCCGACCCGGATCGTCGGCCTGGGAGATGCCCCGGGCCACCACCGGAAGAATGCCGCTTCCCCGGTCGTTGATGCCCGCGGCCACCGCGTCCTCCATGCTACCACCCTGGGCTCCGATGCCCGGCGAAAGGAACCAGACATCGCCGTGCTCTTCCCTGATTGCCCGCAGCGCTTCGATATCATTGCCGGCCACCACCAGCCCGACATTCTTCCCCCAGGAAGCGGCCAAATCGGCGACGTTCAGAAAGAGCGGACGCCCGCCGGCATCTTCCAGGAGCTGCAAATCAGCGCCGCCGGGATTGCTGGTGCGGCAAAGCAGAAACGCGCCCCGCCTGGGATCCTTGATGAAGGGCTCGATGGAATCTTTACCCATGTAAGGACTCAAAGTGATGGCATCCACATCATGCAGCCCGAACGCTGCCTGGGCGTAGGCAAGGGCAGTAGCGCCGATATCTCCCCGCTTTGCGTCCAGAATCACCGGTATCTCATCGGGGATCAGCTCCAGGGTCACCTCAAGGGCCTGTATCCCCGGCGCGCCAAGGGCTTCGTAGAAGGCGATGTTCGGCTTGTATGCCAGGGCCAGGTCGGCGGTGGCCTCGATGATGCGCTTGTTTTCTTCGATCATGCCGGTCAGGCTTTCGGCGGCATCGCTGCCGGGCTGTATGGCATGCCTGGGATCCAGTCCCACGCAGAGCAGGCTCTTGATCCCGGCGCTTCGTTCCTCGAGCTTTTGAAAAAATCCCATGTGCATCCCCTATGTCCGGCATTTTACGAAATTACGGCGGTAATTTCGGCGGCTTAGTATATAGTAGATGAGAGACCATGGCAAAGCTCCGAACAAGCGCCTTGCCTCGGCTAGGGATGAAGGAGATCGGGGATGAACGATATCGAACGGGCGGCACTTCTCATCGCCGGTGCGAAAAAACTGGTGGCCTTCACCGGTGCGGGAATTTCAGTTGAGAGCGGCATTCCCCCATTCCGGGGTGAGGGGGGCATCTGGGACAAATACGATCCCCAGGTGCTTGAAATATCCTGGTTCGTCGAACACCCCAGGGAAAGCTGGATGGTCATCCGGGATATTTTCTACCAGAAATTCCATTCCAAGGGCCCCAACGATGCCCACCGATTCCTGGCAGCCCTGGAACGGGAGAATAAAATCGATCTGCTGGTGACCCAGAACATCGATGAGCTTCACTACCGGGCCGGCAGCCGGAAAATCGCCGAGTTCCACGGCAATGCCCGGCAGCTTGTGTGCATGGCCACCGGCAAGACCATCCCCGCGTCAGCCATGGACCTGGCTCATATGAGCGACGATGAGCTGCCGCCCATGAGTCCCGACGGGGGCATCTATAAACCGGATTTCACCTTCTTCGGTGAGGATATTCCCCTGGAAGCCTCGCATCGGGCCAAATCGGCGGCCCGCAGCTGCGACGTCATGCTGGTCATCGGATCCACCGGCGAGGTGTACCCTGCGGCATACATCCCCTGGGAAGCCAAGGAAAGCGGCGCGACGGTCATCGAAATCAATCCCAAACCGTCCCGCTTCACCCCCCACACTTCGACCTTCCGGATAGCCATGAAAGCCGGGGAGGCCTGCGCGCGAATCGCCGAACTGATGGACCTGGATATCAGGCGAGAATCAGCAGACTGATTCCCCCAAGGGCGACGAGGGTACCCAGCAGCGCACGCAGATGAATCTTCCGCCCGAAGAGCACCCGCTCCACCGGCAACAGAAGTACCGGCGTGGTCTGCATCAGAACCGCAGCGATGCCCACCGGGATAAACAGCACGGCGTACAGGGCTCCGAGGATTCCCAGGGAGGGTCCCACCAGAGCTCCGAACGCGATGAAAAACAATGCCCGGCGGTCGGCCATTTTTCGAAAGTCCTCGGCAAAGCTCCCCTTGACCAGCAGGAACACGGCGAAGGCAACCAACCCGGCGCTAAGCCGGATCACGTTCACCTCGATGGGATGATCTCCCTGATTCAGACTGTATTTGGAAAGAATAATCCCCACCGCCTGGGCCAGGGATCCGCCCAGCGCGATAACCGTGCCGATCAGTTTTTCCCTGCGGATATCGGCGTCGGTGCCGGTCGCCGAGGCGTTTGCGTCGGCGTCGCTGACCGCGCTTCCCGCCGGCGCAGGGGGGGCCACGTCGGAAATGACCAGGGCCACGCCGCCCAGGATGATCAGCGCTGCGATGCCGGCCATCGGGGACAGGCTTTCGCCATATACGATTCGGGAAAGCAAGGCGGAAAACAGGGGGCTGGTAGTCAAAACCAGCATGGTGTCCCTGGGACCCAGGTGCAGGAAGGCCTGAAAAATAAAAATATCCGCTACGAAATATCCGACGAAGCCCGAAAGGGCCGAGGCAAGGGCGCTGGCAGGAGAGGCAACTGCGGGGATCAGCTGACCCAGGATGAGCATCTGAATCAGAAGGGTTATGGGCAGGGCGAACCACATACGAATATGGGCGGTGGTCATCGAACCCACCCTTCGGCCCGCAAAGGTATAGACGATGGAATTATGGGCCCAGGCTGTGGCGGCCCCCAGGGCCATCAGGACTCCCCAGATCATGAAACCTCCCCGCCGGCGGATCGCCGAGGAGGGCACTGTACACTGCGGCGGGCATGCCGGGCAAGCGGAGTCGACGGCATCCCGGGAGTGCATGACGCGGCAGGATCTCTGTCATATACTGGTAGCATGGGAATCAGGACTCGAAATAAGCCCCGTATCCACTCGCGGCATCGGGGCATCGTTCTGGGAGGGGGCGCCGCCCGGGGATCCTATGAGCTCGGCGCATGGAATGTGCTGAGGGAACACGGGTTCGAATTCGACGGTTTCGCCGGAACCAGCGTCGGGGCTTTGAACGCCACCCTGATGGCCCAGGGTGATTACGACCTGGCGGTGGAGGTCTGGGAGACCATTAACCTCTCGAAAGTGCTGGTTCTGCCCAAGGATTTGAATCCTTCCGATATCACCGAAATTTCCCTCAAATCCATGCGGAGCATGTACCAGGAAGTGCTTAAACGCGGCGGCCTTGACTCCACTCCCCTGCTGAATTTCATCCGTAAGTATGCCAGGGAAGATGAGCTCAGGAGGAAAAACATAGACTTGGGAATCGTCACCTTCGCTATACCCCAGTTCAAGCCCTTGAAGCTCTTTCTCAACGAGATGGAGCCCGGGCGCCTTTCCGAATATCTGTACGCCAGCGCGTCCTTCCCGCTGTTCAAAGCGGCGAAGATCGAAAATCAGTACTTCACCGACGGTGGGGTGAACGACAACGTGCCGGCGGGAATGATGCAGGAGCGGGGTTACCGGGATCTTGTCATAATCGATATTTCCGCCGTTGGTTTTGTTCAGAAGCCGAAAATGGAGAATAACCGAATTCTCTATATCAAGAACAGCCGGCCGCTGCCGAACCTCATGGATTTCCATCCCCGAAGCCTCCGCTACAGCCGTACCATGGGAGAACTGGACACCCGCCGGATCCTCGGCGAACTGGAAGGGCTCCGCTATTACTTCGACCGTTCGCGTCGGGACCGCTCAGGAATGTTCTCCCCGGAGGATCTGCCGGAGCCGATA